>RFOC01000083.1 GCA_009926815.1 Planctomycetota bacterium | reverse complement strand
GGCGCAGGCTCCGGTGCAGGCGCAGGCTCCGGTGCAGGCGCAGGCTCGGGTGCAGGTGCGGGCTCGGGCTCGGACGCTCGTGGCGCAACGGACACCGCCCGGCCCGCATCCTCGACCGGCTGGGGCTGAGGCGATGGCTGCTGCCCCGCGTCCACGTCCTGGGGCTCGGTGGCCACGGGCGCTGGCGCCGCCATGCGCCGTTGCCTCATGGTTCGCGGTTCGCTGGCCAGCGGTCGAACATCTGGAAGTTCAGGCGGAACCTCGGGCGCCGTCGCTTGCGCGCTGGGCGTGGCCACCACGGCCACGGACTGCGCTCCGCCCGTGGGCACGGGTGTCCCATCGGGGAACACCGGATCCGTGGGCCGCCGGGCTGCCGGAAGCTCGCGACCCGCGAGCCGCTGCTGCACCTCGTCGAGGAACTGGTTGCCCTGCAGCCAGAAGTGCGCCGGCACGCAGACGGTGCTGGTGCTCAGGGTGAGGACCGGCGGATCCGTGTACTGCACCACCGCGGTGAACTTCCATTCCTGCTCCTCACGACGGGGCTTCTGGCCCACGATCACCAGGTCGCGACGGAGGTCCCGCCGGATCTGCACCGTGCCCGAGGGTTCGTCGCGCCAGACCTGATTGCTCACCACCATCCAGTCCCGGATGCGGGGATCCTCGGCGGTGTCCACCAGCGCCTTCCACACCTGGTCCCGCGTGTAACCGGGGTACTCGCGCTCGGCCGACCCGCAGGCCGCGATCAGCAGCACGGGAAGCGCAACCAGGACGGATCGGAGGGATCGCAGGATCTCACGCCGCATTCGTGTGCACCTTCTGCACGTCATCGTGCTCCTCGAGCGCGTCCACCAGACGCTCCACCTTCCCCACCGCCTCCATGGGCACCGCATGCGGACTCATGGGCACGAACGCCAACTCGGCGCTCTCGGTGGCGATGCCCGCGTGCTCCAGGGCCTCGCGCACCGCCATGAACTGCGCGGGCTCCGTGAGGACCTGGAATCCCTCGTCCATGCGGATCACGTCCTCGGCGCCCGACTCGATCGCGAGTTCCATCAGGCGATCCTCGGCGACATGCTCCGCGGACACCAGCAGGACCCCCTTGTGGGCGAACAGGAAACCCACGCTGCCCGGCACGCCAAGCTTGCCCTCGTGCTTGTCGAAGATGGCGCGGACCTCGGGAGCCGTCCGGTTCACGTTGCTCGTGAGCGCCTCCACCACCACCGCGACGCCGCCGGGGCCGTAGCCCTCGTAGCGCGCCGCCTCGAATCGCTCGCCATCGGTCTCGCCGGCTCCCTTCTTGATGGCCTTCTCGATGGTCTCCCGGGGCATGTTGGCCGCCTTGGCATCCAGCACCGCCAGCCGGAGCACGGCGTTGAACTTCACGTCGGCACCACCCGATCGCGCGGCCACGATGATGGCGCGGCTCAACTTGCTCCAGATGCGACCGCGCTTGGCGTCCACCGCCGCCTTGCGGTGCTTGATGTTCTTCCAGGCACTGTGACCGGCCATGACTAGGGAGCGGGGTCCGAGGAGGGTGCGGGGTCTGCGGGCGGAGGAGCCGGTCGCGGCGTCACGGGCGGCTCCCGACCCTCGGCGAGGGCCTTGAGCTTGGCCTGAGCCCGCCCGAGGGCGACTCCATCCCGGGCATCGTAGAAGGAAGCGGCGTCCCATGCCCGAACCCCCCACAGCCGCTTCTGCATGAGGTTGAAGGCCTGCATCACCCGTTCGCGAGAGGCTCGACCGGATCCGGCCTCGACGATCAGGCGCCAGACGCGAGCGGCGTCATCGCGACGCCCGTCGCTCCAGAGCGCATCACCCAGATGGTCCAGGCTCTCCAGGCTGGGCGCCTCGCCGGCGGTGGCCTTCCGCAGCCGCTCGATCACGCCACTGGCCGGCCCCGCGACTGGACCGCGCAGATGGTCCCACCAGGCGGCCGTGTCGAGGGTGCTCGGATCATCCGGTCCTGACTCGAGCGCCCTGCGGACCAGCTCGCCCGTGCGATCATCGAGCACGCCTCGCTCGATGCGCAGCCAGGCCAGGTTGTTGAGGGCCGATCCCAGACGCGCGTCCGCCTCGATCGCCCGGGCGAAGATGCGCTCCGCCTGCTCCCGATGACCCGCGATGAGCAGGCTTCCACCCAGTTCGTTCAGGTCCTCGGCCTCCGAGGCCTCGGGTCCATCCGCCAGAAGCGAGCCCCCCTCCGACGCCCGCCACGCCTGCAGACGGCGCTCCGCCGCCTCGCCCTCGCCTCGCGAGCAGAGCACCGCGCAGAGCGCGCGCTCGAGCGAACGGCGATCGGACCGATCCGCGCGGTCGATGGCCGCCAGGAGCAGGCTGCCGGCGCGACCGGCCTCGCCCTCGTCCAGGAGGAACTGGACCCCGTCCAGGAGAGGCGGCGCCTTCCATTCCCGCATGCCGGACCGGGCCAGCAGCGCCGCGTCGGCCTCGGAGCCACCGAGCATGGCCGCCGCGAGCAGTTGTGCACTGGCACCGGGAAGGCCCATGGCCGCGCGGCCTCCCGAAGCCAGGAGTTCCCGTCGCGAGGCCGCGGAACGCGGAACGCGGTTCGCGATCACCATGAGGGCGAGTCGCTGCGCCGGAGTCAGATCCGGCGAACGCGCGAGTTCGCCCAGCATCTCCACCGCCACGGCGTCGCGGCCCGACCGGAGCGCCTGCTCCGCGCACTCCAGCGCCGCGCGCGGACCGGACTGCCCCTGGCATCCGGGAGCGATGACGCTCCAGGCCTCCTCATGCCGACCCGCCACCGCGAGTGACCGGGCCCAGGCGCGGCGCCTGGCCATGCTGGAGGGATCCGCCTGGCTCGCCTCGCGAAGCAGCTGGACCCCCTCGGTCAGTCGACCCTGCCGGGCCTTCGCGCTCACCAGCGCCTCGACCACCGCGGGCGCCGCGGGGCGCCGGACTCGGAGGCGCTCGAGCCATGCCTCGGTGTCGACCAGCTCCCCCGAGGCCGCCGCCGCCGCCACGAGCGCCGCCGCCACCGGCACGTCGGTGGGATCCTCGGACAGCAGCGCACGAAGCGTCTCCAGCACGGGCTCGCCCTGGCCCTGCTGCACCCGACGCAGCGCCTGATGCCGGTCCCATTCGCGGCGCGAGGCATCGCGTCCCTGGCCACGCACGGCGAGCTCGGCCAGTTCCGCCTGCACATCCGCGTCGGCCGGGGCCAGTTCCAGCATGCCTCGCGCCGCGGACTCGCTTCCCGGGGCGCACTCCCAGGCCCGTTCCGCCGAGATCGCGGCCGCCGAACGCCAGGCCGGATCCGCCTGGGGATCACCCTCCGGGACCCTGGCGCGGTCCGCCGCCGCCCGAGCGAGCCACGCCCGAGGGTTGCGGGCATCGATCTCGATGGCGCGTTCCGCCCAGCGAGCGGCCTGCGTCGCGTCGGCGATGGCGCTCAAGGCCACTGCAGCGGCGGCGGCCACCCGCACGTCGTCGGTTCGCTCGGGCAGCAGCGACCGAAGTCGCGCGCCGTCCTCCATGGCGCCCGCGCCCGCGAGCGCGGCCGCGAGCAGCGCCGGTTGTCCTCGCCATCCAGGCACCGACTCGATGGCGCGGCAGGCCGCCTCGGGATCGCCGCCAGCCAGTTCCAGGCGCGCAAGCAGGATCGCCCGATCCGCCTCGACCGAGGTTCCCGAACCGAGCAGTTCGCGCCATCGCGTCATGGGCGCCGCCGTGCCTCGCATGGCCATGGCGATCCGCTCCGCCGCATCGGGATCCACCCGCACCCACGCGAGCGCCGCGGCGACGGCACTGGACGCGCCTTCGCTCTGGAGGATGGCCGAGAGCACGGTCGCCGTGTCCAACACGGTGTCCGGCGCCGCACCGGGAGGCCTCGCCGCAAGCGACGCGACGGTCCATCGCGCCCGACGCACCACGGGATCGGTCGAGCCCGCCAGCACCGCGTCCACCCCGGAGTCCGGCCAGGCGGTCCGGAGCATGCGCACGGACTCGGGAAGGCCGGCATGCCCCGGCGCGTCGATCGCGGTCGCCTGCGTGATCGCCTGCAGCGCCGCCCATCGTCGCCCGCCCTGCAGCAGGACCCAGACCAGGCGCGGCAGCGCCACGCGATCCTCCGGGCCACTGACCCTGAGCGCGCGCTCCAGGGCCGTGGCGGCGCGATCCCACGCCTGCATGGCCTCCCAGCACTCTCCCGCCATGCGATGCAGATCACCGGCCTGTCGTCGCGCGGCCGATGAGGCGGGCAGCGGTGCCTGCGCCGCCTGTTCCAGGCTCTCCGCCGCGGCCCGCAGGTGCCCCAGCTCCCGCAGGGAGAGCCCAAGAGCCACCTGCTGCGCCATGGCCTCGCCCAGGTCCGCCTCCGGCGCCTCACCCACGCGCCGGAGCTGTCGAAGACGAAGGAGACGTTCCGCGGCCTGCAGCGGTCGTCGAGCGGCGGCCGCATCGACCCCTCCCGAACCCAGCGCCTCCGGATCCGCCGGCTCCAGCGCCAGCACGCGAGTCCAGGCCTCGCCGGCGAGATCGCGGCGACCCGCGGCGTCGAGCACTCGCCCCAGTTCGCGCCACGCGGACACGTCCCGCGGCGAGGTGCGGACGTGATCCACCAGCAGGCGCGACGCGGCCTCCAGTTCACCTCGCGCCGCCGCGGCGCGCGCCGAGGCCACCACCGCGGAGGGCGCGCCCTCGGCAGGACCCTCGGCAGCCTCGCGGAGCGGTGCCAACGCCACCTCCACGTCGCCGATCGACTTGGCCGCCAGCTGCGGATCCGCGGTCCGGACCTGCCTCAGGCATTCCGGACGGATCACCTCGCCCGGCAGCGGTTCGGGACGCTCCGTCGCCGCACGGGCCTGGATGTCCTCAGGCGTCGTAGCTCCGGGGCCCGCGCAGCCGGCCGCGAGGCACGCGACGAGCCACGCCCCACGCAGCGCCGCACGGACGCGCCGATCCATGGATCACTTCTTCTTGCCCAGCCTCGGCACGCGGCCGCTGGCCAGGAAACGGTCGGTCGCCCGACGGATGGCGGCGTGCGCCTCGACGGCGTCCTCGGCACGCACGTGACGGCCCAGCAGGCCCGCCACCTCGACCGGGTCCCCCGCCTCCGCCAGCACCTCCGCCTCGACCAGCACGTCGACCGTGGCCTGGTCCACCGGCACGCCGTGGATGCCAAGACCCAGCAGCAGCGTGCGGGACGCCACGAAGGGCGTGATGCCCGCAAGACCCTCGATGTAGGTCTTGGCCTCGCGCTTGGAGAGGCCGCGCAGCCGCTCGAGGCTGACCTTGTGCTCTCGCTTGTAGATGTCCATGAGCGTCCGACGCATGAGCACGCAGCGGTCCCAGGCGAGCGGATACCGCACGCCGATGACCGCGACCTGCTCCTTCACGAGCATGGCCCGGAGATCATTCAGGTCCACCGCGGCCTTCTTGAGCTTGTGGAAGGCGGACTGCCCCTGCTCGTCGGTGGCGTCCGCCATCATGAAGCTCTCCACGATGAGGTCGATGAGATCCTCGGGCACCTTGGGCGCGGTCGTGGCGTGCGACTTGATGAGCTGGTTGAACTTGCCGATGGCGAGATCGCTCTTCATGGCGGTGGTCATGGATTTCCTTCAGGCGTGGCTTCGTGACGATCGGCGGCCAGGCTGGCGTCCAGGCCCGCCTGCCGCTTGAGAGTGTCATCCAGCTCGAACTCCAGTCGTGGCATGCGGCGGATCTCCACATGCCGGGCCATGCCGGCCTTCAGGTGGCCGGATGCATGGCGAAGGGCCTCGAGAGCGCGGCGACCGGCCTGCTCCGGCAGCACCGAGACGCCCACCTGCAGGGCCGCCCCATCGGGCGAGAGTGACGCCCGGGTGATGGACACCAGCGTGCCATCGAGCCGAGGATCGCTCAGTCCGCCGACCATGGCCTGCTGCAGGGCGCGACGCAGGGCGCTGGCGGCCCGCTCGGCGCCATGTCCGGGACCTCGCTCGTGACGGGCGTGGGTCATCGCTTGGCGTCGAGGGTGCGGCTGACCGTGGTGCTGCGGTAGCACTCGAGCACGTCGCCTTCCTTGATGTCGTCGTAGCCCACGATCTTCATGCCGCACTCGTTGCCGGCGCGCACTTCCTTGGCGTCGTCCTTGAACCGCTTGAGCTGCTCCAGGCGACGGTCCTTCTCGACCACGATGCCGGCCCGCGTGACGCGGATCTGGGCATTGCGCTCGATGACGCCGTCGGTCACGTAGCAGCCGGCGATCATGCCGACCTTGCTGATCTTGAACACCTGGCGCACCTCGGCGTGGCCCAGCACCTCCAGCTTGACCTCCGGGGCCAGCAGGCCCGACGCCGCCTTGGTGACGTCGTCGACCAGGTCGTAGATGACCTCGTAGAGCCGGATCTCGACGCCCTTCTGCTCCGCCATGGTGCGGGCCTTGCCGCTGCTGGTCACGTTGAAGCCCACGATGATGGCGCCGGTCGCGCTGGCCAGGGCCACGTCGCTCTCGTTGATGCCGCCCACCGCGCAGTGCTTCACGCTGACCGCGACCTCCTCGGTCTTGATCTTCGCCAGCTCGCTGCGCAGCGCCTCGGCGCTGCCCTGGACGTCGGCCTTGACCACCAGCGACAGCTCCTTCACCTGGGCCTTGCCCATGTGCTCGAAGATGTTGTCGAGCGTGATCTTGGGGGCCGCCAGCTCGCGCTCGCGCTCGATGCGGCGACGCTCCTCGGCGGCCTCCTCGGCCTCCTTCACGCTCTTGGTCGCGAAGAAGCTGTCGCCCGCGTCGGGCAGCAGGTCGATGCCGCTGATGGCCACGGGCGTGCTGGGCCCGGCCGCGTCGACGCGCTGGCCGCGGTCGTTCACGATGTCGCGGACGCGGCCATAGGCGCGGCCGATCACCACGAAGTCGCCGCGCTTGAGCAGGCCCTCCTGCACGATCAGGCGAGCCACCGGGCCACGGCCCTCCTCGACCTGCGCCTCGAGCACCGTGCCCTGGGCCAGTCCCTTGAAGTCCGCCTTCAGCCCCAGCAGTTCCGCCTGGTAGTCGAGCACCTCGAGCAGTTCCTGGATGCCCTTGCCGGTGGTGGCGCTGGTCTGGATGACCTCGGTCTGGCCACCCCAGGGCACCGGATTCAGGCCATGCCCGGCCAGCTGGCCGTAGATGCGCTGGATGTTGTTCTCGGTGGCCTCGGGGCGGTCGATCTTGTTGAGCGCGACCACCAGCGGCACGCCGGCCGCCTTGGCGTGGTTGATGCTCTCGATGGTCTGCGGCATGACGCCGTCGTCGGCCGCGACCACCAGCACCACGATGTCGGTCACCTTGGCGCCGCGAGCGCGCATGCTGGTGAACGCCTCGTGGCCCGGGGTGTCGATGAAGGTGACCACGCGGTCGTTCTCGCCCGCCTTGACCGGCGTCTGGAACGCGCGGGTGCTCTGCGTGATGCCGCCGGCCTCGCCCGCGGCGATGTTGGTGTTGCGGATGCGGTCGAGCAGGCTGGTCTTGCCGTGGTCGACGTGGCCCATGATGGTGACCACGGGGCTGCGCGGACGCTCGTCGGTGCGCGTGCGCTCCTTGAAGCCCGCCTCGATGATCTCCGCGGCGCTCTTGGCCTCCTCGATCTCCAGCTCCACGCCGAACTCCAGCATGGTCTCGAGCGCCTGGTCGGCGGTGATCACGCTGTTGATGGTGGCCACGGTGCCCTGCAGGAAGAGCTTCTTCAGGATGTCGCCGGCCTTCACGCCGGTGACGGCGCTGAGTTCCTTGATGTGGATCGGCTCGGCGATCTTGACCGGTCCCTGCGGCGGTCCCGAGGGCCTCTGCGCCGGGGCCGGTCCGCGTCGATCGGGCGTGCGCTTGTGGCTGCGGAAGAAGCCCCCGGCGCGGTTGAGACGATCGTCACGCTCCGCCAGGTCCTGGGCGCGCCATGGCTGGCCGCCACCCTCCTCGCGAGGACGACCACCCTCGCCTGCCCGGGCGCGCCGCTGCGGCGGTGCACCGCGGCGGTCACCCGTTCGGCTGCGGTCGCCCGGAGGCATGGCACCCGCACCGGCGCCAGCGCCTGCACCCGCGCCACCAAAGCGGGGTCCACGCGACATGGGCGGACCCGTGCGCGGTCGGGGCGCCGGAAGATTCTCCGGCTGCTCCACGCGAATGAGCTTGGGACCCGCCATGGCGGTCTTGACCGGCTGCTCAAGCCTGGGTCCGACCGGTCGGACCTCCTTGGGCCGCTGCGGCACGTTGATCACCGGCGGCGGACCCGGCTTCAGCACCGGGCCACGAGGTGGCGGCGGCGTG
>RFOC01000082.1 GCA_009926815.1 Planctomycetota bacterium | reverse complement strand
GCAAGGCTTCGGCGGACACCACGGTGAGCATGCAGTGGCGAACGGCCACGCAGTTCGAGACCTACGGCTCGTCGGTGGGTACGACCTCCAGTCCAGGTCCCATGCCGGATTCGGGTCCATGGAACACGCTCGGCAGCGATGTCCTGAAGATCTCGGGGATCTCCGCGACCGGCGCGATGGACGCGCAGGGGCGCCTTCCCACCGACGCCTACACGCTGGAGTTGACCTTCGATCCGGGGATCCTGGTCGCCAGCTACCAGAATTTCGACACCTACGGCTGGACGCTCAACGACATCATCGCGGCCGGTGAGTTGCAGCTGGGCTACTTCGACCCGATCACGGGCGTGTGGAGCAAGCAGGTGAACGTGATTGCGCCGGGCGCGTCGCGGGTCCAGAACTATCTGGGCACCTGGGACGCGTTCGCCGCCACCTACGGTGCCACCAACGACAATCTGGCCAACTTCGTGGGCAGCTGGGGTGTCGTGATCGACTCGGTGGATCCGACCAACAGCCGGGTGTGGGCGGTGCTGGATCACACCTCGAACTATGCGGTGGTTCCGGCTCCTGGAGCGATCGCGCTGGTGGGTGCGGCCGGACTGGTTGCCGGTCGGCGGCGTCGGGCCTGACGGGTTCAGGGCGTCATCGCGTCGATCGCCTCGGTCGCGGCCTTCGCCAGCGGCTCGATCGACAGCGGGGCGCCGACAGCCTTTCGCATCCATGCGTCGGGGGTCACGCTGCCGATGCTGGTGATGCGCTTGGTTTCCGCGGCCAGATCGCGCCCAGCAAGATGCGAGCGGATCTGGTGGCTCATGACGTGGCCGATGGTGTAGTCGGCCAGGTACAGCGGGTACCCGATCATGTGCTGGTACGCGGCAAGCGTGTGGTAGGGGTCCTTGCCGAAGTGCGGCTCGTAGAAGCGCCGCCAGAGGCGCTCGGCGATGGCCAGCACCTCGGCGCGCAGCTGCTCGGGGCTCGCCTTCGGGTTGGCGTAGATCCATCGCCAGGCGTGCAGTTCAAGCAGGCTCGGACCCGCGATCTGGAACGCGGCCAGCATGGTGGCCAGGCTGTCCACGTGCATGGCTCGGCGAGCCTGCTCCGGCGTCTCAAGGCCCAGCACCTGACGCCCCAGCGACTGGTACAGGAACGCGAACGCCTCGGTGCACGCGGTGTTGGGCACGCCGCGCAGCAGCGGCCGTGGCGCGAAGTGCGTGCTGCAGAGCTGCTCCAGGTTGTGGCCCAGCTCGTGCATGGCGGTGTCGAAGCCGTCCCAGCCCAGTTCCGCATCCAGGCGGCTGGTGCGGAGCCACGCGCCGTACTCGGGCTTGCCCGGCCGCATGGCGTGGCCGCTGCCCCGAGCGATCTCCACCCGGATGCGCGAGCCCAGGAATTCGGCATCCGCCGGCGTGAAGCCCAGGCCCTTCAGCACCTCGGGAAGCCTGCGCTCCAGGGCCTTCTCGTCGGGGAACAGGCGCTTCACCGCGGCGTTCATCTCCTCGGCGGGCTTCACCTCGGCGATGTCCTCGAAGTAGATGTCGTGCGGCTCGAGCGGGCGGCCGAGCCGCGTGCGGAGCCATGCCGCCACCTTCGCCATGACCGGATGCCCGAGCAGGTCGGTGAGCAGTCGCTCGACCTCCGCCTCGGGAATCTCGCGGTCCAGATCGAACTTGCGCGCGATGGCCGTGGGGGCCTCGGGGTGGAGCCGGTCGAACTCGAACGCCAGATCGCGGTGCGCGAGCCAGTGGCGGTAGCGCTGCGGGCCGTGCAGCTCGGCCGCTGGCGTGCCACCGAGCGTGTTCCGCTCGCTGTCCCAGTCGAGCGTGTTCGAGCCATCCATCACGCCGGCCGGAATGGTGCCGTCGATGTGTCGCGCCATCACCCACATGAGCGCGCGCTGGCGGGCGAGGCCGTTCGCCGGATCGCCGTAGTTCGCCTTCACCTCCTCGCGCACCAGCCAGTGGGCGAGCAGCCGGCGGCCCGCGGGCAGCCAGCGCTTGCCGCCTGCATCCACCAGCGCCTCCACCGGAATGTGGAAGCTGGACACGAACACGCTGGCCTCGTGGCCGACGCGCCGGGCGCGCTCGCTCAGCGCCGTGGGAATGCGGGGACCGAACGCCTGGGCCAGGCGCGACTCCGCCCAGCGATCCACGCTCCAGGTGCCGCCTTCCTTCAGCATCTCGGCCAGGTCGCTGCGCGGGAAGTTGAGCAGCGCCAGGAAGCCGATCTTCTGGCGGTAGAGCTGGTCGCTCAGGTCGGGTGCCGGGTCGAACTTCGCCAGCACGTCATCCACCCCGGGGCAGGTGTCCGTGCGCACGTCGGTCCACCAGCGAAGGTCGCGGCGGATCTCGTACAGGTGCCCGGAGACGGTCTCCATGGCTCGCTCCAGGCGGTCGAGCAGCTGCGTGCGGGTGGCCGCATCCGAGACGAAGTGGTCCCGGCAGAGGGTCACGAAGGCTTCCGTGTCACCGTCCTCGGGCTGCCAACGGGCCGCCACCTGGTTCACCCCGCGGGTGGCGGCGGCGAGAGCCCCCGGGCCGTGCCGCTCGATGATGGCATCGATGGCGCCTTGAACCGGAGGCTGGGGATGGGGGGCGGTCGCTGCCTGGGCGGTGCTCATGCACCCGTTGTACCACCCGAGCCCATGCCCAGACGCTGCAGGATCTCCTGCAGCCATGTCGAGAGCTGGTCCTGCCAACCGGCCATGGCCGGCCAGAAGTGGCCGATCAGGCCGTGGTGCACGTCGATGGACTTGCCGACCACGAAGACGGCGGAGATGGCCCCGCATGCCACCAGCATGCGGACCGATCGATGCACGCCCGCGTAGGCGCCGGCGGGCAGCCCCATCTGGAGGAGCATGCCGCCCGCGGCGGCGAGGGCGCACACCGCCAGAAGCCACTGCTGGGCATGCATGACCGGTTCCAGCGGATCGAGCAGCAGGGCCAGCACCGCCGTGCGGAGGGTCACGCCAACGCCATGTCGCCGGATCTCGCCCAGCCAGACCTCGGGTTCCGCCCACTCGGGCAGGTCGCCGCGCAGGATCTGCGAGACGTTGCCCTTGACCGCCTGGAAGGAGCCCGTCAGCGCGGCGCGGTCCAGCGGCATGGGTGCCCGGCCGAGGCGGGCGGGCGAGCGGGCGGATCGCTGCGCCGCGGCGCCCTCCTTGGCGGCGCGCACCAGCGTCTCCTGGGCGTTGGCGCGGATCTCGTCGGGGCGTGGGCGACCGGACCAGCGGCTGGTCGCCACGCCCGATTCGCGGCGAAGCATCTCGTCCCGCTGGCGGCGGTACTCGATCAGCGAGATCCATCCGCCGCGGATGGAGCGGTGCATGCGTCCGATGGCCTCGCGATGCACGCGCAGCGCATGCACGACCGACGTCTCGAAGAGGCCGTCGATCTCCCAGGCGTGGGCCCACTGTTCGGTGCCGTGCAGCGCGACCAGATCATCCAGATCGACCTGTCCCGAGCGGGCCAGCGCAACGAGCTGCTCGCCCGTCAGGCATTCATGCCGCGGACCATCCTCGCACTTGACGCGGTATCTCTTGTCGCCCACGAGAGAGTTCCGGAATCCGTTGACCGGGAAGATAGCAGTGGTCGATGGAGCCGCATACCCTCCGGTCATGCACGCGGGCCCTCGGATCCTGATCGCGTTGGCGCTTCTCTGGGTCGTGGCCTGCGAATCGCAGTACCAGGAGAACTGGGATCGCCTGAAGCCGGGGCTGACGCGTGAACAGGTGGAGCATCTGCTGGGCCCGCCCAGCAGCCGCTACGAGCCCCGCAGCGAGGATGGCAAGGTGGTGATCGAGCAGGCCCGCTGGCAGTACGGCGACAACCTGAGTTCCCTGGCCACTGGCGCCATGTTCCCGGGCGAGCCGCACCCGCACGCGTGGGTGGTGTGGTTCGACGAGAAGGGCATGGTCACCACGTTCCAGCGGGCGGACTGGGCGGGGGGCCGCGGGGGACCCTGAACGTCATGCGCATCGGCGCCGAGGAACTCCTGCGGAGGCTCGAGGCCCGGGGATTCGCCGACGAGGCGGCCTCGCTCTCTGCCCGCTCGCTCGGGCAGGCGACGGTCTCCGCGGATGGCGAATCGCCGCCCCAGCGGCTGGGCGGGTTCGAGATCGTGGGCGAACTGGGCCAGGGCGCGTATGGCACGGTGCTGCTGGCCATGCAGGAGAGGCCCGTGCGTCGTCTGGCGGCGATCAAGCTGCTCAAGCGAGGCATGGACAGCCGGAGCGTGCTCGCGAGGTTCCGCGGCGAGCAGCAGGCGCTCGCGATGATGGACCATCGGGCGGTGGCCACCGTCTTCGAGACCGGCCTGGCCGAGGATGGCCGGCCCTGGTTCGCGATGCCGCTGGTGACCGGCGTGTCCCTCACCCAGCACTGCGACCTCGAGGGCGTGGGCCTTCAGGGTCGGCTCCAGCTCTTTCGCGAGGCCGCCGAGGGGGTTCTCCACGCCCATCGCAAGGGCGTGATTCACCGCGACCTCAAGCCCGGCAACATCCTGGTGGGTGTCGAGGGTGACGCGGTGCAGCCGCGCGTGATCGACTTCGGCATCGCCAAGTCCGTCGATGGCGCGGATCCGCTGACCTCGCTGGCCACGCTGGAGGGCATGCCGCTTGGCACGCCGGCGTACATGGCCCCCGAGCAGGCCCGTGGCATGGCCGATGTCCGCAGCGATGTCTGGTCCCTCGGCGTCATCCTGGGGGAACTGCTCTCGGGTTGGCGTCCCCTCGATCGCGAGCCATCGCGGGGTGCCGACGGGGTGATCCGCACGGGACTCTTCCGTCGTCCGTCGGAGGTGGTGCGCGACCGGATCCGCGCCGAGCCTGCCGAGGTGCGAGAGGCGGCCTCGCGCCGGGGCATGGCTCCAGGGTCGCTCGTCTCGGCGCTGCAGGGCGATCTCGATGCCATCGTGGGCCGTTGCCTGGAGGAGGAGCCGAGCCGGCGGTACGCCGGGGTCGACGCGCTGCTCCAGGACATCGATCGGCACCTCGACGGTCGCGCCGTCTCGGCCCGGCCACCCAGCGTGCTGTACCGGCTCCGGCGGTTCACGCGGAGGCACCAGGTGCTGGTGACGGCCACCGGGATCGTGATGGCCACTCTCACGGCCGCGACCGTGGCCAGCGTCCGCGCCGCCGCACGGGCGGAGGCCGAGGCGAGGGCGGCGGATGCGGTGACCTCGTTCGTGGTCGACATGCTCGGCGCGGCCGATCCATGGAAACCGGGAGGCCAGGGCGACCTCACGGTCCGGGCGGCGATCGAGGCGGCGGAGGCGCGGCTGCGAAGGGACGAGTTCGCGGGCCGTTCACTCGAGAGAGCCAGGATCACGCTGGCCGTCGGGCTGGCTCGCCTGCAGCTGGGCATGGCGGCGGAGGCCTTGCCGTGGCTCGAGACGGCGGAGCGGGAACTGGGGCGGCTCGATCCGCAGGGCAATGTCCACGCGGAGGCGCTGCATCGGCTGGGCGTGTGCCTCCAGGCGATTGGCCGTCCCGCCGAGGCGTTGCCGCCGCTTGAGAGGGCCCTGGCCCTCCAGGACGCTGGATCCGGACCCGAATCGACCGCGGCCATCCGCGTGCTGAACGATCTTGGCCTGGCGCTGCTTGACGCGGGTGATGCCGAGGGCGCCGAGCGCCGCCTTCGCGAGGCGCTCGGGAGGCTGGAACGATCGCCCGAAGCGGACCGCGCCCAGCTGGCGGGAACCCAGGGCAATCTCGGCATGCTGCTGCAGGGGACCGGGCGGCTCGAGGATGCGAGGCCGTTCCTCGAGGCGACGCTGCGCACGAATCTGGCCCGGCTGGGTCCCGACGACCTGGAGCTCTCGATGGACTGGAACAACCTCGGGCTGCTCGAGAAGGATCTGGGGGCGCACGCCGACGCCGAGCGAAGCCTGCGGCGTGCGCTGGAGATCCTCGAACGGGGCGTGGGCCGGACCCACCCCAACTTCGCGCTGGTGCAGGTGAACCTCGCCGACCTCATGCAGCGTTCCGAGCGGGTCGAGGAGGCGGTGACGCTGCTGGCCGAGGCCCGTGCCACGATCGAGGCGGCGTATGGCGACAAGCACCCGGAACTCGCCCGCGTCTCCAACCAGCTTGGCTTCGCCCAGATCGCCCGGAGCGACTTCACCGGAGCGGAGGGCTCGTTCCGCAGGGCGCTGCGGGTCTGGCAGGCGACGCTGGGCCCCGATCACCCCGACGTGGCGACGGCATTCAACAACCTCGCGCGGGCCATCCAGGAGCAGGGACGTTTCGCCGACGCGTTGCCGCCGTCGACCGAGGCGGTCGCGATCGCCAGCAGGACCATGACCGAGACCGATCCTCGCCGATGGGTGTTCCTGGGCCGCAACGGATCGATCCTGGCGCGAATGGAACGCCCGGTGGAGGCGGATGCCGCGCTCCGCGACGCGCTGGCGGGCCTGCGCGCCGTCTCGGCGCCGCCCTCGCGGGTCCGCCCCGTGCTCCAGGACCTTCTGCGATGCGCCGAGGCGATGGGTGATGCCGCCGCCGCCCAGCGATGGTCGCGTGAACTCGCCGCGCTGCCTTCGAGTTGACGAACGGCTCAGGCGCCGCGAACCCGGCGGGCAAGCCAGGCACGGCCGGCGCGAAGATCCCTTCGAAGCGTGGCTTCGCTCACGCCCAGCTTTCGGGCGGCCTCGGCCGGCAAGAGCGAGCGAAGCCCCACCAGCGTGAGGGCCTCGGCCTGTCGGGGCTGGATGCGCTGGAGCACCTCAAGGACCTGCCGAAGTTCCGCCTCCGCATCCGCAGGTTCCACGCCGTGCGGCTCCGGGCGTGCATCCTGGGCCCTCTCCCGGGTGCGCCGTCGACGGGCTCCGTCGATGAGGGCCCGGCGCATGGTGATGGCGGCCAGTCCGTTGAGATGGTCATCGTTGTTGACGCCCGTCCGCTGGAGGAGCAGTCGAAGGGTGGCTTCGGCCACCAGCGAGGTGGGACTCATCCGATCCGGGCCCGCCGCCCGCTGCATGGCGCGGTGCTCCTTCAGGATCCGCTCGGCGATGGCACGGAGGGACCGGTACTGACGCGACAGCAGGCCCGGAAGCCTGGTGCTGCCAGTTCGGGAACTGCCTCGGGATGACTTGCCGTTGCTCTTGCTCATGCGGTTGCCTCCCCGGGGCGCCGCGCTGCCCGATCGCCTCAGCTGAATGCGACCGGGCAGGCACGGCTTGCAGCCCCGATGTTCCGAATTCTCCGCGTCAGCCAACAGCACGCTGGTCGCGAATGCGTCAGAAATCCGGAAGGGCTCGGTGCTGGATCGTCCACAGGACGAGCCAGTCGCGATTGAACGCGTATGCCGAGCGGGGTTTCGATCACGGAAATTTCGGAATCGCGAAAAAAGATGAGAGCCCGGCACTGGGCCGGGCTCTCGTTTTGGCAATCGTTGAAACCGGGTCTCAGACGGCCGCGGCCATCTTGTCGGCCTTCTTGCGGGCGTCGTCGAGGCTGCCCACGTACATGAAGGCACCCTCGGGCAGGTCGTCGCCCTCGCCGTTGCAGATGCGCTCGAAGCTGTCGATCGTGTCCTCGAGCTTGCAGGTGACGCCGGGGAAGCCGGTGAACACCTCGGCCACGTAGAAGGGCTGGCTGAGGAAGCGCTCGATCTTGCGGGCGCGGGCCACGTCAGCTTGTCGTCCTCGCTCAGTTCATCGACGCCCAGGATGGCGATGATGTCCTGCAGATCCTTGTAACGCTGCAGGATGCCCTGCACGCGGCGGGCGCACTTGTAGTGCCGCTCGCCCACGATCTGCGGATCGAGGATGCGGCTCGTGCTGGCCAGGGGATCCACCGCGGGGTAGATGCCCTTCTCGGCGATCTTGCGCTCCAGGTTGATGAACGCGTCCAGATGGCTGAAGGTGGTCGCGGGGGCCGGGTCCGTCAGGTCGTCGGCGGGCACGTAGATGGCCTGCACGCTGGTGATGGCGCCGGCCCGCGTGCTGGTGATGCGCTCCTGCAGCGCGCCCATCTCGGTGGAGAGGGTGGGCTGGTAGCCCACGGCGCTCGGCATGCGGCCCAGCAGCGCGCTCACCTCGGAACCGGCCTGGGTGAAGCGGAACACGTTGTCCACGAACAGCAGGGTCTCCTTGCCGCTCTTGTCGCGGAAGTTCTCCGCCATGGTCAGCGCGCTCAGCGCCACGCGAAGACGCGCGCCCGGCGGCTCGTTCATCTGGCCGAACACCATGGCCACCTTGTCGAGCACGTGGCACTTCTTGCCGGTGCTGTCGATGTACTCGGCCTCCTGCAT
>RFOC01000081.1 GCA_009926815.1 Planctomycetota bacterium | reverse complement strand
GGTCACCTGCCTCTTCGTGGGCCTGCTCTACACGGTGACGCTGCCCATGATGCCGGGCCGACCGCTCCTCATGGGCGGAGTGCTCGGGCCGCTGCTCTGGACCGGGCTGCTCTACGCGTCCATCGGGATCGTGAATCCGGCGCTGGAGCGATTCATCTCGTGGCCCTGGTTCTTCGCCAGCCAGGTGGCGTTCGGACTGACCTGCGGTCTGGTGGTGTCCCGGGCCCGGAGGATCGACACCATGACCGGCATGCCGCTCGAGGAACGCATGGGCGTGGAGCGTGGAGGTTCCCGATGAGGCTCGTGGTCTCGGTGGTCCCGGTTGCGATCGGCTGGGGCATGATGCTGGCTGGTTGCGACCGGATCCCGCTGGAGCAGCCAGCGGCCACGGATGCCGTCGCGTCCTGGGATGGCCTGTACATGACGCAGTGCGCCGGCTGTCATGGCGCGGATGGGGTGCGTGGGCCAGCGCGTCCCCTGGCGGATCCCGCCTACCTGGCGACCGTGTCGCGTGAGGATCTCATTCGGGTGATCGCGCGAGGCCAGGGCACGTTCATGCCGGCCATGGGCACGGTCGCCGGCGGCACCCTTGCGGACGCCGAGATCGAGCGGCTGGTGGACGGCATGCGGAAGGTGTGGGGCAAGGAGGGTGCGGCGTTGGCCACGCCATGGGCAGGGGCGCCGGGCTCCGCGCAGGCGGGAGGTGCGGTCTATGCCTCGTTCTGCCAATCGTGCCATGGCGCGCCCGATGGGCGATCGGCCGGCAGCGCAGGCAGCGTGACGGATGCCAACTACCTGCGGCTGGTCAGCGACCAGGCGCTGCGGTCCGCCGTGCTGTTCGGCCGGCGCGACCTTGGGGGTGCGTGCAACGGCCCGTATGACGGTCAACCGCGAGACCGGCGGCTGAGCGCCCAGGACGTGGCCGACGTGGTCGCGTTCCTCGCCTCGCGGCGACCGGAGAGTGGAAGGAGCACACGATGAACGATGGGTGCCAGGGTTGCGGCTGTGGTGGCGCCGGAGCGAGCCCGCCGGGCGGGGAGACGCGGCGCGGCGCCCTCTTCAAGCTTGGCGCGGGCCTCATGGCCGTCGGCGGAGCCGTGGCCAGCGTGCCCATCTTCGGGGCGCTGGTGGCACCGGGCTTCCGCCGCTACGGCAACAGCTGGCTCGACATCGGCGGCGTGGCGGACTATCCGGCGGGTGAGACCCGTCTGGCGAAGTTCTCGATTCCCGGCGCCAGTCCCAACGACGGCGAGACCGCCACGGCCGCGGCCTGGGTTCGCAGCATGGACGGCGGCAAGTTCCAGGTCTTCGCCGTGAACTGCGCGCATCTGGGGTGCCCGGTGAAGTGGTTCCAGCAGAGCCGCCTGTTCATGTGTCCCTGCCACGGAGGCGTCTACTACGAGGATGGCAGCCGCGCCAGCGGTCCGCCGCCTCGCGGACTCTTCGAGTATGAGTGGAAGGTGGAGAACGGGCGCCTGCTCATCGATGCGGGCCGCCTGCCCGGACTGCAGGAGACGGCCTGATGCTCCGCGGGCTCAAGGCCATCATCGGCTGGACCGAGGATCGATCCGGCATGATCGGCGTGGTGACGCCCATCATCACGCACCGCGTGCCCCGCAACGCGAAGTGGTGGTACGTCTTCGGCAGCGCCACGCTGATGTTCTTCTGCATCCAGTTGGTCAGCGGCACGCTGCTGGCCACGCTGTACGCCCCCAGCGCCGCGGACGCGTACCAGAGCCTGGTCTACATCGACACGCAGGTGCCCATGGGCTGGATGCTCCGGGCGATCCACGGCTGGAGCAGCAACGCCATGGTGCTCATGGTGGTGGTGCACATGCTCCAGGTGTTCCTGCATGGCGCCTTCAAGTTCCCGCGTGAGCTGACCTGGATGGTGGGGGTGCTGCTGCTGTTCTGCACCCTGGCGCTGGCCTTCACCGGCCAGATCATGCGATGGGACCAGGACGCCTACTGGGGTCTGGGGATCGGCGCCAGCATCGTGGATCGCGTGCCGGTGCTGGGCAACCAGCTGCGCAACATCATGCTGGGCGGGCCGTACATCGGCGGCGCCACGCTGAGCCGCTTCTTCGCGCTGCATGTCTTCGTGCTGCCCGGCCTGACCATCGCCCTGGTGGGGCTCCATCTGTGGCTGATTCTCAGGAACGGCGTCAGCGAGATGCCCAAGGTCGGGGAGCCCGTCGTCCCCGCGACCTATCGAAGGGACTTCGAGGCCCGGACGGAACGGACCGGTGTGCCGTTCTTTCCGGATGCCGCCCAGCGCGACATGGTGTTCTGCGGTCTGGCCCTGATCGTGGTGGTTGGGCTGGCCGCGCTCTACGGTCCCTTTGGACCCAACGGCAACCCGGACCCCACGGTCATCGACGCCAACCCGCGGCCGGACGGCGCCTTCCTGTGGATCTTCGCGGCGCTTGCGCTGCTGCCGGCGCAGGTGGAGACCTTCCTGCTGCTGGCGGCGCCGCCGGTGATCGTGCTGCTCCTGCTGGCGATCCCGCTGATCAGCCCGCGTGGCGAGCGCGCGCCGACCCGGCGTCCCGTGTCGGTGCTGGCCATGCTGCTGGTGTGCACGGCGCTTGCGGCGCTGACCTGGCTGGGCGTGACCAGTCCGTGGAGCCCGGTCATGGATGCGTGGACCTCGGTGCCCACGCCCGTGCGGCTGGTCGAGCGGCTGACGCCGCTCCAGATGCAGGGTGCCCTGGTCATGCAGTATCAGCAGTGCCGGAATTGCCACGCCATCGATGGCACCGGTGGCATGCGAGGGCCCGATCTGGGCGACGTGGGCAGCCGTCTGAGCTGGGACCAGCTGGTCCGGCAGGTGCAGCAGGGTGGCGGGAACATGCCGGCCTACGGCAAGACGCTCTCGGCGGCCGAGACCGTCGCGGTCGTCGCGTTCCTTCAGGCGTGTCGCACCGACGGTCAGCCGCCCGCGTTCATCCCGGGCGCCCTGGAGCGGGCGGCCTCCGGTGATCTTCCGCCGGTCGCCGCTCCCGTGGCTGCGCCACCCGCCGCGCCGTGACGCCGATGCCAATGGGGGCCTGGTCCGTGGGCGCCTCGGCGGTGCCCATCGTGGCGCTGCTGGCGTTGTACCTGGTGGGCTGGCGAAGGCTCCATCGGCGTGACCCGGTCCGCTGGACCGTGGCGAGGGCGGGGTGCTTCATCGCAGGCATGGTCGTCCTCGCTGCGGGGCTGTGGTCGCCGCTGGAGGCTTGGGGCCCGTTGCTGCTGTCGTGGCACATGACCCAGCACATGCTGCTGTCCATGGTGGCGCCGCCGCTTCTGCTGGCGGGCTGGCCCTTCATGCCGCTCATGCATGGGCTGCCCCGCTGGATCGCGGTGGACCTGCTTGGCCCGCTGCTGGGTTGGCCTGGACTTCGCCGTCTGCTGGCCAGGCTGGTCCATCCCACCGTCTCCTGGCCGGTCTCCGTGGTGATGACGTGGGCGTGGCACCTTCCCCCGGCCTATGCGTGGGCGCTCTCTGGGCCGGTGCCCCATGGCATCGAGCACGCGTGCTTCCTGTGGAGCGGCATCCTGTTCTGGTGGCCCGTGGTGGAGCCGTGGCCTTGGCGGGGGCGGTGGCCTCGGTGGAGCATGGCCTTCTACCTGCTGCTGGCGGACGTGGCCAACACGTTCGTGGCGGCCATCCTGGCCTTCGCGCCATCGGTCATCTACGGCACGTACGCGCTCACGGCGCCAGCGCTGGGCGTGGATCCGCTGTCGGATCAGCGTCGCGCGGCCGCGATCATGTGGCTGCCCGGTCAGTTGCTGTTGCTGGTGCCGGCGGTGGTGATCCTTGCACGCGCTGGACGAAGACCGCGCCGGCCGCGCTCCGTGCAGCTGCCATTGCTGGCCCCGGCCCCGACCCGTCGCGCGGATCTGCTTCGGCTGCCGCTGCTGGGCGCGCTGCTTCGGAGCCGTCGAGGGCGCCTCGCTCTCCGGCTGGTCATGCTGGGGGTCGCGGCCCTGGTGGTGGCGGATGGTTTCCTGGGCCCGGAGGCCGCGTCCACGAACGTGGCCGGCACGTGGCCGTGGACGCACGGGCGCGGCCTCGCCGTGGTGGCGGCGATCGGGGTGGGCAACCTTGCCTGCATGGGCTGTCCGTTGATCGCGCCACGGACGCTGCTGCGCCGCTGGATCCGTCCCCGATTCCGCTGGCCGGGCTGGCTCCGCGCGAAGTGGCCCGTGGCGGCGATGATCGTGGCGTGGCTGGTGGCCTACGAGGCCCTCGGATGGTGGGACAGTCCGTGGCTGACGGCGTCGCTGGTGCTGGGCCTGGTGGGGGCGGCGACCGCGGTGGACCTGCTCTTCGAGGGATCATCGTTCTGCCAGTGGGTCTGCCCGGTGGGGCAGTGGAACATGGCCATGGCCATTGCCTCGCCGCTGCAGATCCAGCCGAGGGATCCGGCCGTCTGCATGAACTGCACCAGCCAGGCATGCCTGCGGGGAGGTGACCGGGGACCGGGGTGTGGCACGGGGCTCTTCGTGCCTCGCAAGTCCGGATCGCTGGAGTGCACGTGGTGCCTGGACTGCGTCACGGCCTGTCCGCACGACAACGTGGCCATCGGGACCGCGGTGCCCATGCGCGAGACCACCATCGAGGGCACCCGGTCCGCCATCGGGGCGTGGTCGCATCGAACGGATTTCGCGACGCTGCTGCTGGTCCTGGGCGCGGGCGGCCTGGCGAACGCGCTGCTGATGACCGAGCCCGTGGTGGCCGCGGTGGACGGCTGGACCTGGATCGCGTCACCGGCGTTGCGGGCGGCGATCGCCACGCTGGCCGCGATCGCGATGCTCCTGGCACTGCCGGCCGTGGCATGCGTGGTGGGCGGACCGTGGCGGGAGCGATGGGCGGGGCTGGCCCTGGATCTCTGGCCGCTGGGTGCATCGGTCTGGCTGGTGCACTTCGGATTCCACCTGGCCAGTGGATGGGCTTCGGCCCTGCCGCCCCTTCAGCGGGCTGCACGCGAGGCCACGGGCCTTGACCTGGGTGAGCCCCGATGGTCGACGCACTGCTGCGCGAGCGCTCCCGCGTGGCTGGTGCCGGCCATGCTGGTCGCGCTTGGCGTGGGACTGGTGGCCACCCTGTGGCTTGCGTGGTCGCGGGCGTGCAGGCGAGGCACGCCCCGCGCGGCTGCCGTGGACGGCCTGGTGGCGATGGCGTGGTGGATGGTGGCCGCATGGCTGGTGCTGCAGCCCATGCAGATGCGGGGACTGCTGGGATGAGGTGGGGCGCGCTGCTCATCCTGCTTCTGCCGGCCAGGCTTGCCCTTGGCGATGGCGGCGTGCCGATCGCCTCGCGGATGACCGACTCCGGACGAGTGACGCTTCTCATGGCGCCCTCGGGACCGGTCGTGGGCCCGGTCCGCTTCACGCTGCTGGGTGCGGCTGCGGGCCATCGTGACGTGGAGGTGCTCCAGGATGGGCACCGTGAGCGAACGCCGCTTGAATCGGAGCCGGATCGGCCGGGATGGCACGCCACCCTCTCGTTCGAGCAGGCAGGTCCAGCCCGTGTCATCGTCCATGGCTCGGGGCAGGACCCGCTGCTGCTGGCCGAGGTCATGGTGTCGCAGGCCGACCCGTCGTGGCTCCAGCGATGGCCGTGGACCGTGGCCTGGGTGCCGGTCCTCGCGCTGGTGGCGCTTCGCGAGTGGCGCGTCCGCCGGCGAATACACTGGCGAAGGCAGCATGGCGAACCAGCGATCCACTGATCGAGGCGAGGCCGCATCCGCGCCGCAGGCCGTGTTCCTGCTCGATGCCTCGGCGCATGTCGTGGCCGCTGCTGCTGGAACTGGTCTTCGCGCGGAGTGATGGCACGCAGCTGGCGCTCGATGGCGTGCTCTACGCGATCCGCACGGGAAGGGTGAACGATGGCGAGGCGACGGCCGGACTGCAGGTGCGTCCGAGCGCCGGCCTGATGGTTCGCAGCGAGCTGCTGACCGCGCATCGGCGCCTGGTGGAGCGCGTGGCGGGTCAGCACGAACTGCAGGGCTCGCTCCTGGACCTGGCGGCCTTCGCCGAGCGCGTGCTTCCAGGCGAGAGCTTCTGCATGATCACGCCGGTCTCGTCTGGCGGGCTTCTCGAGAAGGGCGTGGCTCCCAAGCTGCCCGAGGACGTGACCGTGCTGCACGTGGGCCACCGTGTCGGCGAGGCGTTCTCCCCCGCGAGCGTGGCGGCCGGCAGCGGGCAGCCACTGATCGCGACCGACCTCTCGGTGGAGACGGGCTGGAGCCGGTTCGCCGATGTGGTGCAGCGGCACGGTCTCGTCACGGTGTGGAGCCACCCGGTGCGAGGGGGCGACGACGGCGAGGTCCTGGCGGTGCTGGACATCCTGCTTCCCATGCGACGCCCGCCCTCGCGGGTGGAGTCGGCCCTGCTGGAGGAACTGGCGGGCATGGTCCGTCTGGCCATGGAACTGCATCGCCTGGTGGTCCAGTTGGAGGCGAGGGGCCTGGCGCAGCGTGAGGCCGAGGCGTACGCGGCCGATCGCAGCCGGTTGCTCGACGCCGTGGTCGACACGGCCCTCGATTCGGTGATCAGCATCGACAGCCAGGGGTGCATCACGCTCTGGAACCGTCAGGCCCATGCACTCTTCGGGTGGACCTCCGAGGAGACGCTGGGCCAGCCGTTGAGCCGGTTCATCATTCCGCCCCATCTGGTGAAGGCGCACGAGGACGGCATGGCGCGATTCCGGCAGACCGGGTTCGGGCCGGTGCTCGGGAAGCGCATCGAGATCGAGGCCCGAGATCGGGCGGGCCGTCAGTTCTGGGTGGAGCTCTCGATCAATCCCACGCCCGGTCCGGGCGGTGGTTTCAGCGCCTTCCTCCGCGACATTTCCGAGCGTCGCCGGATCGAGAAGGCGGTCCGGGACAGCGAGCAGCGACTGAAACTCATCGTGGACGCCGCGGGCGACGGCTTCTGGGATCTGCGGCTGGATGGTGGGGCGCCCATGGTCAGCGATCGATGCTCGCTGATGCTTGGGCTGGATCCCGCGCAGGCTTCATGGGCGCTCCCCCCGGACCATCCGCTGGTGCATCCCGAGGACCGGGACGGCGTGCGTGACGCGTGGAACGCCCATCTGCAGGGTCGTTCGGCGCGCTACGAGAGCGAGCATCGTCGGCGGCACGCGGATGGATCATGGCGATGGATCCGCGAGTGGGGCAAGGTGGTCGAGCGTGGCCCCTCGGGTGAGGCGGCGCGGATCGTCGGCACGCAGAGCGACGTGACCGAGCGCCGCTCGCTGGAGGCCCGGGTGGGCAGCGCGGAGCGGTTCGAGAGTCTCGGCCTGCTGGCGGGCGGCTTCGCGCAGGAACTCGACAAGGTGCTGGCGGTGATCCGTGCGCAGCTCTCGTTGGCCAGCGTGGTGGCGGATCTGCCGCCGCGAGCGGCGGAGTGTCTCGAGGTGATCCAGTTCGCCGTGGCCAAGGCCCGATCCATGGGGCAGAGCCTGCTGCATCTGGGGCCGGGCGAGGGTGCGGGGTTGCGCGAGACCGCCCGGGCTTCGGATCTGGTGCGCGAGACGCTGCAGCTCATGCGGCCCACGCTTCCCCGCACCGTGGAAGTCATGCTCGAGGATCGTTCGGCGGGTCATGACTGGGTGGAGGTGGACCGAGGACGTCTGCAGCAGTCGGTCATCAACCTGCTGCTGCACGCCTGCGAGTCCGCGGTGAACGCGGGCCGGATCGTGCTTCGAATCGAGACCACTGCCTCACACCGCGTCATCGTGTCGTGCATCGATCCGGGGCCTCCATGGGCACCTTCCACCGTGGCGAGCATGTTCCACGCCCTGGGTCCCGAGGGCGGCGTGGTGGATCGGACGGCGCTGGGCATGGCCTCGGTTCGCCGCTTCGTGGAGTCGGCCCAGGGCCGCGTCTCGGCGGGCGTCTCCAGTGAAGGCAACGAGATCGTGATCGATCTGCCGGCGGTCATGGATCCGTCCCGCCGGGACGCCATGAGCGTCATCGTGCACCAGCACCATGCCTTGCTTCGTCCCATGCTGGTCGAGGCGCTGTTGGGCGAGGGACACAACGTGAGGGTTGCCGACGATCCGGGGCAGCTCGAGGGCATGCTGGAGGCCCATCCAGGGTCGCTGCTGCTGCTGGATGACCTGGCGTGGGATGCGGTGGCCGGGTCCGCGTGGCCGCGGTGGTCGCAGCAGGCGCCGCAGCCCTCGGTGGTGATCATGACGGACCGCATGCATGTGCCCGGTGCTCCACCCGGGGCGGCGGTGCTGCGACAACCGTTCGTGTGGGAGCAGCTCTCC
>RFOC01000009.1 GCA_009926815.1 Planctomycetota bacterium | reverse complement strand
TTCAAGGGCAAGATCCGCGGCGACCACTGGCTCGACGTGCACCGGGCGGCCCATGAACTGGGGCTGAATTCCAACGCCACCATGCTCTACGGGCACGTGGAGCGGCGCCCCGAGCGGCTTCGGCACATGCGGCTGCTGCGCGAGCAGCAGGATCGGACCCTGTGCGATTGGGCCACGGCGCAGCGGATTCCCGTGGGTCCTGCGGGCGAGGTGGTGCTCACCGGCCCGGCCGATCGCTATCCCCTCGAGCGCCTGCCCATGCCGGGACAGGCGGGTCTCTCCACCGGCTACTTCCAGACGATCATTCCCCTGCCGTTCTTCCCCAACGAGAGCGAGCTGGAGCACCTGCCCGCGCCGACGGGCCTGGAGAACCTGCGCACGCTGGCGGTGGCCCGGCTCATGCTGGACAACTTCCCGCACGTGAAGGCCTTCTGGATCATGCAGACGCTGCCCATGGCTGAACTCATGCTCGGTGCGGGCGCCGACGACATCGACGGCACCGTGGTGGTGTGGTACGACATCACCAAGGCCGTGGGCGAAGGCAACCATCAGGAGACCAGCGTGGCCGACCTGCTGCGGGCGATCCGCGGTGCCGGCTTCCGTCCGGTGGAACGGGACACGCTGTACCGGCCCGTCACGCGCGATGGCGCGGCCTGGCGCGTGGCCGGCTGAGCGGCTCCCGAAAATGAATAGCGCCGCACGACACTTCCCGTGCGGCGCCGCGGAGACGGCCAGGAAAGGCTGCGCCGGACGCACGACGCAGCCGGCAGGTCATGTTCGTGGGCGGGACTTCGTTGCCGGAGGTGGACCTGCCGCACCGGATACGGGGCTCATGCCATCCGCGTGAGACGGTCCGTGGAAATCATGGACGCGGTGTCCAAAAGCATCACCGCCGCCGGGACCGGTCCGGCGGCGGCGGGGTGATTCAAGGGGCCGCCTCCGACGCTGGAGGCGGCCGGCGGAGTCGCTGTGTGGGCGTTGACCAGACAACTCGGTCGACTCCGCCAGCCTGATTACGCCACGACGGCGGGCCGCATGAGACAGTTCGGGCCTTTTTTCCGGGATTCAGGGAGCGGGATCGGCCACCTTCGCCTCGGCCTCCGCCATGCCGATGGCCCATCGCCATTCGGGCATGTGCAGTCGCCGGGCCACCACGAGCATGGCGCCCGCTCCGGTGCCGGCCAGGGCCAGCGTTCGGCCCACGGCCGCCCACCGACCCTCGCCCAGCGGCAGGACCTGGTCCATCAGGAACGTGGTCAGGGCCATGACGCCCGTGGCCACCAGCGTCTTCGCCAGGCTTCGCCAGACGGCGTCATCGGCAAGCCGGCCCACGCGTGCCTGAAGCCTTCGCCCCAGCAGCAGCAGCTGGATGAAGGCGCAGAGCGTGGTGCTCCATGCCAGACCCGTCAGGTTCAGCGGGGTCCAGATCAGGGTCACGTTCAGCAGCAGGTTGAGCGCCACCATGGACAGGCTGATCCGCAGCGGCGTGTTCCGGTCACCCAGCGCGTAGAAGGCACGGGTGAGAAGGTGATTGGCGCTGTACGCCGCCACGGCGGGCGCGAACGCGACCAGCACCTGCGCGACGCGCTGGGCGTCCTCGGCCGTGACCGCACCACCTCGCAGCACGGCCACCGTGAATGGCTGCGCCACCAGCATCAGGCCGATGCTGGCGGGCACCCCGATGAAGGCCACGAGCCGCATGCCCCGACGCAGCGAGTGCACGAAGGCGTGCCGATCGTCGGCTTGCCGGGCAAGCAGCGGGAAGATGACGGTGGCCACCGCGATGCCGAAGACGCCAAGCGGGAACTCGTAGAGCCGCGTGGCCGCGTTCATGACGGCGTTGGCCCCCTGCTGCAGCGGATAGTCCACGCCCATGATCGTCGGGCCGACCATCGTGGGATAGCTGGCGATCAGGCTGTCCATGAGCACGTTCAGCTGGAACACCCCCAGCCCCAGCAGCATCGGCAGGCCGGCACGGAGGGTCTCCATGAGCGCCGCCCGCTCGCTGCCCGGACGCAACGATGGGCGAAGGCCCATGCCCCGGAGGCCGCGCACCATCCACGCGACCTGGGCCACGCCCGCCAGCAGCACGCCCATGGCCGCCCAGCCGATCCGCGTTCGTGCCGCGGCCTCGCCACCACCGGGCAGCCACCACGCGAGCGCCGCAGCCACGATCATGCCGACGTTGAGCAGCACCGGACTGAACGCGGCCGGCCCGAAGCGACCATGCACGCCCAGGATGGCGCCCATGACCGCCACCACGCAGACCATGGGCATGTACGGAAGCATGACGGCGATGAGCCGCACGGCCAGCGCTGCGTCCGGGGTCGGTGCCGGCCACGCCGACAGGATCAGTTCACCCACCAGCGTGAGGGCCGCCAGGAACACGGTGAGCAGGGAGAGCAGCAGGCCGGCGAACCGCCGCGCCGCCACCGGATCATCGCGGTCGAGCCGGGTGTAGACGGGCACGAAGCTGGCGGTGAGCGCCCCTTCGCCGAAGAGCCTGCGGAAGAGATTGGGAATCTGGAACGCCAGCGAGAAGGCGTCCATGACCGGGCCCATGCCGAAGACCGCGTACTGGACGGTCTCGCGCAGCAGGCCGAAGACGCGGCTGAGCAGCGTGAGCAGCGTGAAGGTGCGTGCGTGCTTCTCGATGGTCATGGGAGGACGTGCGGAAAGGTAGAATCGGGTCGATGCCTCGCGCGGCTGCAGGGTTCCTGGTGCTGGTTCTGGCGGCCCTCGTGGGCCTGCAGGGCGGCTGCGTGGCCCGCGCAGCGAGGCTGCTCTCGGGCAAGGGAGATGCCATGGTGCTGGAGAGCGACATTCCAGCGCCACCAGGCCTGGAAAGCCGGCATGCCACGGGCATCGACCAGCGCGGCGACGTGCTTTCGGGAGGCCGCTTCACCTATCGGGGCACGGTCGGCGAGACCGACGCCTACGCCGACGAGCTGGTGGAGCTGTACACCGAGCGCGGCTGGACCCTCTGGCGACGGGAGGTGGGGCCGGGACATGGCCGCATGCTCTTCCGCAAGGACAGCCGCCAGGTGGAGGTGAGCTACCGATCGAACCCGGTGGACCCGGCGATGGGCTCAGCGACCATTCTGGTGGGCGCGATCCCGGGCTCCGCCGCTCCCCAGCCCGTCCAGGGCGGCCAGCGCGGCGGCCCGGCCTGATCGCATCGACGCGTCGATCGAGCCTTCGGCCACCCAGTCGCCCGCGAGGAAGAGACCCTGGCCGCGATCGATCGCGGGCCGGCGCGCCAGATCAACGGGCCACTGGCGAGGCAGGGCGTGCCGCACCACGTCGGTCCGAAGGAGCCGCCACCGATCGATGGGTCCGCGGAACCACGCGGCCAGTTGCGAACGGACCATGCGTTCCAGGCCTCGCTCGCCCACGCCATCCACGGCGGCGCCCACCGTGCTGGCGGTGACCAGCGCCTGGCCCGCCGGCGCATGGCCGGGCATGGCCGCGGAGAGGTTGGTCAGGTGATTCACGGGTCCCGTGCCCTGTCCATCGAGGTGCAGCACCGGCGTCCGAAGGGATGGCGGCAGCGCGGACTCGGGCACGCCGAAGGCCAGCTGCACGGTGGATCGCCACACCGGTTCCGGCAGGTCCGGCAGGAAGATCCTGGCGGTCGACGCGTCCACCGCCAGGATGACCGCATCCGCCCGCATCGCTCCAAGCGGCGTGCGAAGCGTCCAGCCCTCGGGCGAGCGCATGAGGGCCTGCACCGGGCAGTTCAGCCGGATGGACCCGGGCGGGAGCGGCCGGGCAAGAGCCCTCGGCAGTTCACCCATGCCACCGCGGGGCACGGCGGCACCGCCGCGGGCGAACATGATCAGCAGGAACTCGAGCAGGCCCGCATCCATGCCGAGGGTCCGATCGAGGAAGACGCCCCCGAAGAAGGGGCGCATGAACCCGTCGATGAACCCCTGGCCCGCCCCCTTCCGGCGGAGCAGACGCTCCGCCGATTCGCCGCGCAGACATGGCTCGGTGGGCGTGGGGTGCAACCAGGCACGACCGACGCGGCCCAGCATGAATCCAACCGCTCCGGGACCCGCGATCCCGCCCAGCACCGCATGGAGAGCACCGAGCGGCACCTCGCATGGATGACCCACGTGCACCAGCCGATGACCGTTGAAGACTTGCGCCTGTCGAGGCAGGTGACAGAGTTCCAGCTCGACGGGGTCGACCCACTCACCCGCCTCGGGATAGGCCGGGAGGTGAACCTGGAAGCCGCGGTCGATCCGGAAGCCCTCGACCACGTCGGTGGCCACGCGGCCTCCCACGCGATCCGACGCCTCGAGCACGGTGCAGGAGACGCCCCTCGCCTGCAGGGTCCGGGCGGCCGCGAGTCCGGAGAGTCCGGCACCGATGACGATGACCTGCATGCTCGATCAGCCCCGCTCGGCGGCTGGCGCGACTCGCTCGGCCCACATGGCGAGCACGCTCTCGGCCAGGCGTCGGTAATCGTCGGCGCCGGGACACCGAGGGTCGTAGTCGAAGATGGTCTTGCCGAAGCTGGGCGCCTCCGCCAGCTTGACGTTGCGACGGATGGGCGGCTGCAGCAGCCGGCAGTCGCGCCACGGCACGTCGGCGGTGCGGAACTGCTCCAGGTGCGAGCGGATCTCCTCGACCACGGCCTTGCCATGGCTGGAGAGCGACTCGTGCATGCACAGGATCACGCCCGAGCACACCAGCTCCGGATTGAGTCCCGCGGCCACCAGCTGCACGGTGCCGAGCAGCTTCTCCAGTCCGCGAAGGGCCAGGTACTGCGCCTGCATGGGCACGAAGACCTCGCCCGAGGCGGTGAGGGCGTTCACGCTGAGCACGCCAAGACCCGGCGGGCAATCGATCAGGATGGCGTCGAAGCGACCACGCAGCCGGGCCAGCGCATCACGAAGCACCGTCTGCACATCCTGGCGACCCGCCAGCTCGCCCTCGACCAGGGCCAGTTCCGTGTCGGCCGGGATGAAGCTGAGATTGGGCCGGCCCTCCACGATGCACGCCTCGATGTCCGGCGGCTCGGACGAGAAGAGCGCCGTGGAACTGGCGCGACCCTCGTCCGCCTCGACCCCGAAGTGCAGGGAGAGGTTGGACTGCGGATCCATGTCGACGAGCAGCGTGCGCTGTCCCGCCGCGGCCAGCGCGGCGCCGAGGTTCACCGTGGTCGTGGTCTTGCCCACGCCACCCTTCTGGTTCAGCAGCGAGACGATGCGCGGGGCGGCGGACATCGCGGGCGAGTATAGAAGCGGCGCCCGGACCGACCTCATCGATCCGGTGCGGCCGCGACATCGCCGACGCTCCACCAGGCCGAGGGATCGAGCCGCACCAGCGGGATCGGGGTCCACGGCGGCACCGCCGGACCCGCGCACTGACGGGTTCCTGCGCCCCCGGGCGACCTCGCCACGCCAACCAGCATGGAGGCCGGACCCGTGGGCGTGGCCGCGGGCCATTCGGCCGGCATGGTGATGACGCACCGCCAGCGATCCCTGAACGAGGCTCGATCGACCCGTGGTGTCACGCCGGGCGGGAAGCCCTCCATGGCGATCTCGCCCCGCTCCCGGGCCACCACGCGCCCCATGGCGCCTCCATCGGTGCCCACCAGCATCACCAGCTCGTCGAGTTCGGTCGGCTCCGGACGCAGGCATTCGGCGAAGACCTCCCACGCGCCATCGGAGCGACGGACGCTGGCGGTGGTGGCGAAGGCCTCGGGCGGCGGCATGATCCTGCCGCGCTGCGCGTCGGCCAGGCTCATGGGTGGCCGGAGCAGCCCCATCGGGAGCCCGGGCGGACGGGGCCGGGCGAGCGAGGGCGGGACCATGATCCGCTGCGACCAGTCGCGCCATTCAAGCTGGATGGCACCGCCACGCGGCGCGACCTGGGACGTGGCCAGGTCCGGAAGCAGCGAGGGTGGGCGATCGAGCGTCTGTCGGCCCACGCCACGAGGCGACACGCGAAGCGGAAGAGGTGGCATGCCCTCGGCATCGACCCAGGCCAGCCGCAGGATCACCTCCTCCACGCCCGGATTGAGGGCGACGAGTCGGATCGATCGCCCGTCGTCGCTCTCGATCCAGACGGTGACGGGCGGAAGCGACCGCACCCAGGAGAGAGCCGACTCCATGACCTGCGCGTCGGAACGGGAGCCATCCAGCAGCAGGCCCAGCAGCGTGCGCTGATCCTCGGCACCGGCGATCCATGCCGCGGTGGAGGTGCCCGGCGCCTCGCTGCAGACCGCCGTGAGCCGTGACGCCAGTTCACGCGCGACACCCGGACTGATCCGCTCCACCCGCTCGAGTCCCGCCTGCCAGAGTTGCGCGGCGTGCAGGGCGAGCAGCGTCTCGACCGGTCCACCGGCCAGCGCGGGAGGCCGTGCACCGATCGCGTCGGCCATGAGCCACCAGCGGAACCACTCGGTCGGTGCCGAAGGGTCGGGCTGGTCCCGTCCGGCCATGGCCGAAAGCGGCATCGCGGGACGGCTCGGGTCGGGTTCCGTCTCCGCCAGCGTGATCCAACGAGGCGTGATCCGCGTGTCGACGCACCGCAGCGATCCATCGAACCCGCGTGGCATGGCCGCGATGGCCACCAACGCGCCGGAGGCGCGAATCGCGGGATCCGTGGGCATGGCCGAGCCCTGGCGAATGTCGAGCCGCTCGTCCGCCATGGTCCAGAACCGCTCCACGCCCGCGGGCGCCGCGCCGATCCACGCCACACGCGCATGCACCGGCGGCGAACCATCGTCCAGTTCAAGCCGGAGCGTCTCGGGCCAAGGCGAGGCATCCCCCTCCAGGGGAAGCACCAGCACCCCACCCCGCGCCGCGACAGGCTGCGTCTGGGTCACCTCGATCCCGGCCAGGGCCACCGAGCTGACCACGAGCGCCAGGACTGGCCAGGGCATCATTCGCTCTTCGCTGCGGGCTCGGCCGGGGCGACGACATCGGCGGGCGGCACATCGCGTCGATCGCCGGTGTCGCGGGCGTAACCCGGCAAGCCACCCTCCCAGCGAGACTCGCCGGGCCGGAAACTGGGTTGGCCGTTCAGTCGGGCACTGGGCCGACGGCGATCGATCGGACCCGAGGACAGGGAGCGATTGAGCCGCCGGTCAGGTCTTCGAGACACGCGATGCGGCTCGGGCTGCAGACCCGGCGCGAAGAGCATGACGGCCTGCGGTCCATGACGAATGCCGGCGGTCCGCATGCCGCTGAAGTCCGGCTGGCCAATGTGGAACACGGTGCCGGCGGGCCACACGGCGTACACGCGCGAGACGTCCTTGCGCTGCACGCGCACGTAGTCGCTCTGCTCGAACACCGCGTACACGCCCCCCTGGGAGCGCACCAGAAGGTCGGGCCTTCCCGCGACGCCGTAGAGGCTCCCGAAACTGTTGCCGATGCCCAGATCCACGGGCATGAGCCGCAGCGAGGTACCGATGCTGTTGATGTCGGAGACGCCCTGCTCGATGGGCACCAGATCACCGGACTTGGTGGCCTGCGCACCGGCGTGCGTGGCCGCGGCAAGCGTCAGGATGCAGGCGGTGCGGAGCATGGGGGGAACATTGTAGATCGGCCATCCGGGGGCTCCGGATCCACCCGGGTGGTGGCCCCTGACAGGTGCACCTCGCCCTGATCGGTCAGCACCCGGAGTCCCTGCCGGGGTTCGCATGCCTGCACCACGCCCTCCACCGGTCCCGAGGGGGTCTGGAACCTCAGCCGCAGCCCGACCGTCCGATCCAGGCCGCGGTAGCCGGCCGCGAGGGCCTCGTCGGAGGCGCCGATCCATCGATCGAGCCGTCCGATCAGGGACAGGAGCACCTCGAGCCGGTCCACGCAGGCACCCGCCATGGCCAGACTCGCGGCGCGGGCGGCCAGGGCGGCGGGAAACCCGGACTGACGGACGTTCACGCCGATCCCCACCCGTGCCACGCCATCGGATCGCTCGACGAGCACCCCGCAGAGTTTCCGGAAGGTGCCATCGGCCTGGACTTCGACGATGTCGTTGGGCCACTTGATGCCGGCGCGCGCTGCAGCCGGAGCGGGAAGGCATGCGCGAATGGCCTCGGCCGACGCCACGGCGGCCGCCATGCCCAGGCGCTCGGCCTGCAGTGGAGGCAGGGTGAACGTGACGGCCAGTCCTTCCTCACCCGTGTCGGCCCACGCCGCACCCAGCCGTCCGCGACCGGCGATCTGCCGGCCCGCCGTCACGACCGCGCCCGGCGCCAGGCCCGCCGCGGCATCCTGCGTGCTCGTGGTCTCGCGCAGCACGAGAACGTGGGAGAAGTGCGTGGTTCCACGGCATGCCGCCTCGATCGCCTCGGGCCAGCGGTCGAGGGAGCGCTCAGGGTTGCCACCGGGCCTCGACGCCACGGTTCACCCGATGTCCAGGCCGAAGTCGACCTGCGGCGCCGAGTGCGTGATGGCACCGCAGCTGATGAAGTCGACGCCCGTGCGCGCGATGCGCCCGATGCTGCGTGGCGTGACGCCCCCGCTGGCCTCCAGCCTGAGCCAGGGCGCGCGACGATCGCGCTGGCGGACCAGCCTCCGCAGGGTCGCCGGTGCCATGTTGTCCAGCAGCACCACATCCACCGTTCCCCGAGGCAGCGCCAGGAGCTGCTCGAACTGGCGCGCCGAGTCCACCTCGACCATCACGAACGCCAGCGGCCCGCGACGACGCGCGGCGCGGACGCCACGCTCGATGACCCGCCCCAGATTCGGTGCGGGGACGTGCGCCAGGTGATTGTCCTTGCAGAGGAACGCGTCATCCAGGCCACGCCGGTGCGGCGTGCCCCCGCCATGGAGCACGGCGGCCTTCTCGAGCAGCCGAAGACCGGGCGTGGTCTTGCGCGTGTCGCGCACGCGGGCTCGGGTGCCGCGGACGCGACGCACCATGTCCGCGGTGGCGGTCGCCACGCCGCTCAGCCTGCCCATGACGTTGAGCAGGGTGCGCTCGATGGCCAGGATGGATCGAAGCGGGCCCTCGAGGCTCAGGATCTCCTGGCCCGATCGGAAGGCGCGTCCATCCGGCAGCCGCGTGCGCATCCGAACGCCACGGCCCCCGATGGCCACGATCCGCCGGACGACGGCGATCCCCGAGAGGGTGCCGGCCCCGCGGGCTCGGACCACGGCCCTGGCCCGCGCCCGGGCCGGGATCATGGCCAGGCTCGTCACGTCGCCTGCACGCCCGAGATCCTCCGCCAGCCACGAACGCACCTGGGCATCGAGATGCGTCCGGTCGTTTCGTCGAGACGCTGCCATGCGCTCGATGGTACGGGGCACGACGGTCGTCGCGGATACCTTCGCGACCATGAGCATCTTCACGCGCATCATCCGCGGCGAGATCCCCTGCCACAGGATCCTGGAGAACGAGCTGGTGATCGCCTTCCTGGACGTGAATCCCCTCAGCCCGGGTCACGCGCTGGTGGTGCCCAAGGAGGAGCGGGAGCAGCTGCACCAGCTCAGCCAGGCCTCCGCGTCGGCGCTGGGGGCCGCCCTGCCGCGCGTGGCGGCCGCCATCCTGCGGTCGACCGGCGCGACCGCCTACAACGTGCTCCAGAACAACGGCGCCATGGCGCACCAGGCGGTGATGCACGTGCACTTCCACGTCATTCCGCGATTCGAGGACGGCCGAGGCCTGGGCCTGGCCTGGAAGGCTTCGCCACTGGACGCGGCCTCGGGCGCCGCGCTGGCCAAACGCATCGCCGCGGAACTGGATCCGGCCTGAGGGTTCCCGGGCGATCCAGGGTCGCCCAGGGGTCCAGAGTCGCTCAGGGGAAGACGCCGCGGAGCTGGTGGACGCGGCTGATCTGCTCGAGCGCCGAACCGATGGCGGCGCTGCGCAAGTCCGTCTCGAAGCGGTGCCGCGCCAGGCGGACGCGGCGGGCGGCCTCGGTCATCTGGAGTCCCAGCCTCTCCTCCATCTCCGCGGCGGTCAGCTGGCCCGAACTCTTGTTCACGGTCCACTCGAGGTAGCTGGCCACCAGGCCACCGGCGTTGCAGAGGATGCTGGGGAGCACCTCCACGCCACGCTGCAGCAGCACCTCATCGCCCTCGGGATTGGTCGGCAGGCTGGCGGCCTCGGCGACCACGCGGGCGCGGATCAGGGAGGCACTCTCGGCATCGATCATGTTCTCGAGCGCCGCGGGAATGAAGAGGTCCACCGGCGCCTGCAGGAAGTCGGTGCGTTCCACCGCGTGGGCCTGGGCGAAGCCGCGAACGCCCCCCTGAGCATGCACGTGGGCCGCCAGCTCGGTGGCCTCGAGGCCCCGGTCGTTGCGGACGGCGCCCGTGTCATCCATGGCCGCGACCAGCGTGGCGCCCCGCTCCTCCAGGATGCGCGCCGTCCAGCTGCCCACCTTGCCGTAGCCCAGCATGCTGAACCGGAGTCCGCGGAGCTGCATGCCGAAGTCCGGCAGCATCTCCTCCAGGACCATGACCAGGCCCATGGCGCTGGCACGGTCACGTCCGGGCACCCCGCCCAGCTCGACCGGCTTGCCCGTCACCGCGCGGGTGGTGTCCTGACGGCCATGCTCCGGCGTGGTCTGCGCGAAGGTGTCCACGAACCACGCCATCGTCTGGCTGTCGGTGCCCACCCCGGGGCCTGGAATGTCGTAGTCCGGGCCGATCTGGTTGCTGATGGCGCTGCAGAAGCGGCGCGTGACCCGCATGAGCTCGTCTCGGCCCAGTTCGCGAGGATTGCACCGCACGCCACCCTTGGCGCCACCGAAGGGCAGGCGAAGCAGGCTGCACTTGAGGCTCATGATCATCGCCAGACCCTTCATCTGGTCCAGCGTGACGTGCGGGTGGTAGCGCAGTCCGCCCTTGTAGGGCCCCAGCGCGTTGTTGTGCTGCACGCGGTAGCCCGTGAAGATGCGGTGGCGACCGTCATCCATGAGCACCGGGAAGTGCACCGCGATCTCGTTCTTGGGCTGCGCGAACATGAGCTGGTGCTCGTGACGCATGCCGACGATCGGCGCCATGGCCAGGACCTGCTGCAGCACCTGGTGATACAGGCTGCCCGGCTCGGGCACGATCTCGAGCTCCTCGAGGATGCGCGCGGGCGTGCGCGGCAGGCGCTCGGCGTGGACGGGTTCGGTGCGATCGATGCCGTGTCGGGTCATGGCTGTCTTCCGTGGAAGGGATCTCTTCGGATGCGAGGGCCTTCCGGCTGCCGATTCCCCGCTGAAGCGGGCAACTTCGGCTTATGGGCGGTCCCGTCAGCGGGTGAAGCGGACCCGGCCCCAGTCACCCGGATCGCGGGGATCCGGTGACCAGGTGGGGGTCCACGACCACAGGCTGGGCTCCGTGCCGGGCTCGGCGGAGGCGGAGGCGTTCCGCCGTCGCAGGAAGTTCATGCGCCGAACGTCCCCCGCCACCGGCTCGAGGCCGGACTCGTTCACGGTGCCCGCCGGACCCGCCAGGGACACCTCCAGGCAGGACCACGGGATGGCCAGTTCGATCACCCAGGCGCGATCCGTGTCGGAGGCGTCGTTGAGCGTGCCCTCGACCTGCAGGGCGCCATCGAGCGTGGGGCACGACCACGGCTGCGCCACGATCGCCTGGTCCGCCCTTCGCTCCAGCGTGCCCCGCAGCACGCCTCGGGCATTGGCACGCACGGTGAACCACGCCTGCCCTCCCGAACCCGGATCGATGAACGCCTCGAAGTCGCTGTCGGCCCAGACGGCGGCATCCGATCGCTCCACGACGGCCCGGACGTCGGTCTCCATGAGCAGGGCCGCGACGTAGAGATGCCGCTCGTCCCAGAGCAGCTTGACCCACGTCTCCTGCGATGGACGAGGACCATCCGGATCGATGGCGTCCACGAAGGGTTCGCTCCACGGGGCACCCATCCACGCCGGATCATCCAGCACGCCGTCCAGGACCGGTCGATGCGCGGTGTATCGGCACGCGTACTCGCGCGGCGTGCCGGGCGGCGTGCGCCGCGGCCACGGCCCGTACGCCGCGCTCTGGCAGGCCGCCATCACCAGCGGCAGCGTCCAGAGCATGCCCAGTCCCGCGCGTCGCATCGGCATGGTCGCAGGCTAGCGACCCCGCCCCAAAAGTGAAGCGGCCGCCCCATGCGGAGCGGCCGCGAACACCGGGTTCCGGTGCGGAGTCACTTGGCGGACTTCGCCGACCTGGCGCGGTCAGCCTCCAGCACCGCCGCACGGGCCGCCGCCAGACGCGCCACCGGCACGCGGAATGGCGAGCAGCTGACGTAGGCCAGGCCCACGTCGTGGAAGAAGTACACGCTCGACGGGTCGCCACCATGCTCGCCGCAGATGCCCAGCTTGATGTCGGGACGGCCGGCTCGGCCCTTCTCGACCGCGGTGCGGACCAGCTGGCCCACGCCCGCCACGTCGATGCTGGCGAAGGGGTTGTCCTTGGAGATCTCCAGCTCGGCATACCGGGGCAGGAAGCTGCCGCTGTCGTCGCGGCTCATGCCCAGGCAGGTCTGCGTGAGGTCGTTGGTGCCGAAGCTGAAGAACTCGGCGGTCCTCGCGATGCTGTCGGCGTTGAGAGCGCCGCGCGGCACCTCGATCATGGTGCCCACCATGTAGGAGAGCTTCTGGCGGGTGGCCGACTGCACCTCGCGCGCGACGCGGTGCACCAGCTCCACCTGCAGCTCGAGCTCCCTGGCGAAGCCGACCAGCGGGATCATGATCTCGGGCTTCACCTTCACGCCCTCGGCCTGCACCTTCGCGGCCGCCTGCAGGATGGCCCGCACCTGCATCTCGCTGATCTCGGGGTACACGATGCCCAGCCGGCATCCGCGGAAGCCCAGCATGGGGTTGAACTCGTGCAGCTCGCGCACGCGCGAGGCGATGTCCGAGGCCGCCACGCCCATCTTGCGGGCGAGCGCCTCCTGGGCGCCCTGGTCGTGCGGCAGGAACTCGTGCAGCGGCGGGTCGAGCAGGCGGATGCACGCGGGACGCCCCTCGAGGGCGCGGTAGATGCCCTCGAAGTCGCCCTGCTGGAAGGGCAGCAGCTTGTCGAGCGCGGCGCGACGGGCCGGCTCGTCCTTCGCCAGGATCATGGCCCGCATGAAGTCGATGCGGTCGCCCTCGAAGAACATGTGCTCCGTGCGGCAGAGGCCGATGCCCTCGGCACCGAACGCGATGGCGTTGCGGGTCTGCTCGGGGGTGTCGGCGTTGGTGCGGATGCCCAGGCGACGGCACTTGTCCGCCAGCTTCATGACGAAGCTGTAGTACTTGAAGACCGAGCTCTCCTCGGGCCGCATGGTGCCGGCCACCAGCACCTGCTTGAGCTCGCTGTCGGCGGTGTCGATGGCGCCCGCGAACACCTCGCCGGTGGTGCCGTCGATGCTGATCGGATCGCCCTCGCGGATGGTGATGCCGCGGCAGGTCAGCGTGGCCGTGTGGTAATCCACCGCCAGCTCGCCCGCGCCCACCACGCACACCTTGCCCATCTGGCGGGCCACCAGGGCCGCATGGCTGCTCACGCCGCCTCGCGCCGTCAGGATGCCCTCGCTGGCGATCATGCCGCGCAGGTCCTCGGGACTGGTCTCCAGGCGCACCAGCACCACGTGGTGACCGGCCTTGACCATCTCCTCGGCCTTCGCCGCGCTGAACACGGCCTTGCCGCTGGCGGCACCAGGGCCGGCAGCGAGACCCTTGGTGAGCATGCGGCCCGCGTCACGCGCGGCCTGGTGGGCCTTGCGGTCGAACACCGGCTGCAGCAGCTGGTTCATGGCCTCGGGGTCGGCGCTGCGAATCGCGTGCTCGGGCGTCATGAGGCCCTGCTTCACCATGTCATGCGCGATGCGCACGTAGGCCAGCGCGGTGCGCTTGCCATTGCGGGTCTGCAGCATCCAGAGCTTCTTGCGCTCGATGGTGAACTCGAAGTCCTGCACGTCGCCGAACTTCCTCTCGAGCGTGGCCCGCACCTTCTCCAGCTGCCGGTGGATGCCCGACATCATCGGGTCCTTGGCCATCTGCGCCACGGGCAGCGGCGTGCGGATGCCCGCCACCACGTCCTCGCCCTGGGCGTTGATCAGGTACTCGCCGTAGAAGACGTTCTCGCCGGTGGCCGGGTCGCGCGTGAAGGCGACGCCGGTGCCGCTGTCGTCGCCCATGTTGCCGAACACCATGGCCTGCACGTTCACCGCGGTGCCCCACTCGGTGGGAATGCGGTACTTGGCGCGGTAGATCACGGCGCGCTCGTTCATCCAGCTGCCGAACACCGCGCCCACGGCGCCCATGAGTTGATCCATCGGGTCGGCCGGGAAGGCCTTGCCCGTGCGCTCCTTGATGAGCGCCTTGAAGCGCTTCACCAGCTCGCGCAGGTGCGCCTCGCCCAGCTGCGTGTCCTCCTGCACGCCCACCTCGTGCTTCAGGCCGTCCATGACGGCGTCGAAGGGCTCGTGCTCGTTCTCGTGGCGCTTCTGCACGCCCATGACCACGTCGCCGTACATCTGCACGAAGCGGCGGTAGCAGTCCCAGGCGAATCGCGGGTTCTTCGTCGCGCTCGACACCGCCTCCACGGTCTGGTCGTTCAGGCCCAGGTTCAGGATGGTGTCCATCATGCCCGGCATGCTGTCGCGAGCGCCCGATCGCACCGACACCAGCAGCGGATCCTTGCGGCAGCCGAACTTCCTGCCCACCGCCTTCTCCAGCTTCGCCACCTGCGCCTTCACTTCCTTCAGCAGCTGCGGCGGCATGCGCTTGCCGCCCTGGTAGTACAGCGTGCAGACATCGGTGGTGATGGTGAAGCCCGGGGGCACGGGCAGGCCGTACTGGCACATGCGCGCCAGGTTGGCGCCCTTGCCGCCGAGCAGCGCCTTGTTGCTGCCGTCGCCCTCGGTGCCCTTGGCGCCGAAGAAGTAGACGAGCTTGGAGGGCACCTTCACCTTGGCCGACTTGGCCTTGGCGGAGGTCTTGGCGGTGCGGGACGGACGCTTGGCGGAACGCGGAGGCATGGCGAGGCTCATCGAGCGGATCTTTCCTTGCCCCGATGCTCGGGGCACTGGTTGCGAGGCCGCGGCGGTCGCCGCAAGGCGGAACAAGGATAGTGATTTCATGGCCGGCCGAAAACACGCCCACGCCGGGATTTGCGGCTTAGGATGGCCGAATGCCCGGCACACTCCTTCCCTGGCGCCTGCAGCCCATCGAGGCGATGGCCCGATGGCCGCGGGACCTGCCGATGGCGGCTCTGGTCTCCGGGGATCGCGGGGCGTGGAGCCGCTGGAGCGTGCTGGCCGTGCACGGTGCGTGGGAGGTTCTGCACCGCGGCGCGGGTCCGGACGAGGTCCGCCCATGGCTGAGACACCTGGCCCGGCGTGCCCTCGGCGACGCCTCGCTGCCCGGTGACGGCGGCTGGATCCTGCAGTGCGGCTATGAACTCGGCGCCGCGCTCGAGCCCGCCACGCGCGCCGAGGCGCGGGAGTCCGGAGCCTGGCCGCTCGCCCAGGCCGCCCCGATCCTGGCCGCGGCCGTGCACGACGCCGTTTCCGACCGCTGGTTCCGCGTGGGTGGACCGCACCAGGACTGGATCCGGGTGGCGGAGGCGATGGAGGCTGATCCCGCACCGGCGACCTTCGACCTGGACACGCCGCGGCCCATCACCACCGACGACGACTACGCCTCGCTGGTCGCTCGCGTGGTCCAGCTCATCCACGACGGCGACCTGTTCCAGGCGAACGTGGCTCGGCTCTGGGAGGCCCGGGGCCACGGCGATCCCCGAGCCTTCGCGTGCGCCGCCCTGGCGGCCAGCCAGGCGCGCTACGGCGCGTGGCTGGAGACCCCCGCGGGCCACCTGGTGAGCATGAGTCCGGAGCTCTTCCTTCGCCTGCAGGCCGACGGCTCCGTGGTGACCCGTCCCATCAAGGGCACCCGGCCCTCGGGCGCGGATGCGGCGGAGTTCCTGGGGAGCGAGAAGGACGCCGCGGAACTCCACATGATCGTGGACCTGATGCGCAACGATCTCTCCCGCGCCTGCCAGCCCGGAAGCGTCCGAGTGCACACGCCACGCCAGGCCGAACCGCACGCCACGGTGCTGCACGGCGTCGCCGAGATCGTGGGCCGCCTGCGGCCCGGGGCGGATGCGGCCGACCTGCTCGCCGCCACCTTCCCGCCCGGTTCCATCACCGGTGCGCCCAAGGTGCGGGCCATGCAGGTGATCCGCGAACTGGAGGCGTTCGATCGCGGCCCGTTCTACGGAGCCATGGGGCTGCTCGGCGCGGATGGATCCCTGTCGCTCAACGTGGCCATCCGGACGGCCACGCTGCAGTCACTCGGCCCCGCCTGGCGGCTGCGCTACGCCGCAGGCTGCGGCATCGTGAGCGATTCGGATCCGCTGGAGGAGGTGCGCGAGACGCACGCCAAGGCGGCCGTGCTGCTTCGGACCGCGGCGGTCAGCCGCCGGGCAGCTGCCGCGCCTGCACCTGCTGCACCTGCCGCGCGATCTGCGCGGTGACCACGCCCTGGTGACCGGGGTTGAAGCTGAAGTCGAAGGCCACGCCGGCGTAGGTGTTCTGCATGCTGTCGATGTGCGTGTGCACCACCTTGGCGGTGGTCACCAGCGGCACGGGCTGGTCGCTGCCCAGAGGCACCTTCATCCAGAAGACGCGATGCCGGGAGAGCGCGCCGGACTCCCGAGGCTCCACCCGCAGACCCACGCCGCCGCCGCCGATGTTCATGAGCACGGCCGTCACCGGCGGACCCACCTGCGGCATGAGGTTCTCGTCCACCGCCGGGGGCTGCTCGCCCTTCTGGAACGCCTGGAAGGCGAGCTCGTTGGCCCGCTCCGCGGGGATGACGCTCTTGGGGTCCAGCAGCGGCCACAGGGTGACCGTGGGCAGCTTCAGGCCCTGCAGGTCGAAGCGGTCGAAGCGACGCTGGCAGCGCTCGATCTGGCTGGGCACGGCCAGTCGCACCAGTTCCAGCGCACGAGGACCAGGACCCCGGACGCTTCCCAGGACCTCGGTGCTGAACGTGAAACGGTTCTGGCCAATGACGAAGGCCGCGACCATGGCCACGCCCGACTGGAACTCGATGCCGCGACCGAGCGCCTGCGGCCGCTCGACCTCCAGGAAGTCATCCGCGACCTGGGTCAGGCGGGTCCGCCACACCAGATCGGCCTGACCGTCCGAGGAGGCGCCCGCCTTCCGGGCCACCGCCAGTTCGAGTCCACCTCCCTTTTCCATCACCTGCTGGAGGCTTCGGCGCCACTCCGTGTTGCGGCTTCGGCTTGCGGGCATGCGGGGAGTGTACGCAGGGGCCCGCGGGCTCAGGGCGAGGCCGGCTTCCGCTGGATGGACGGGTCCCACCTGGCCGCCTCGTCGTAGAGGTTCTGGTTCGCCTCGCGTGGCGAGCCGGGCGAATGACCGCCACGCCCCAGTTCGATGAGCAGCCGCCGTTGCGACGCATCCATGGGCAGTTCGGTCCGCGTGGCGGCGGACACGCCCGGCCCCGAGGCGACGATCTCCCATCGCTCGTCCATCCAGCCGACGCCGAAGGATCGCGTGTCCAGCGTGAACGAGCCGTCCGCCGCCGAGGTGGACTCCGCGATCACCTCGCGACGCATGCGATCGGGATCGCGGACCAGCTGCACGCGCACGCCCGGCATCCCCCGCTGCTGCAGACGCTGGTCATCGGCATCGACCCAGGTCACCGTGCCGAAGCCCCCAGGCACGGCGCGGCCCTCGATGCGGTAGCCGCAACCGGACAGCAGCAGGATGACCAGGGCAGCCGTTCGCGACATGCTCGACCTACAGCCCCCGCACGCGGTCGACGGCGGGCAGGAGCTCCTGCCACCGCTCCGGCCCGAACACCTCGCCATCGGGAAGTTCCACCCGCCAGTCCGAGATCACGCCGGGATCGAGCGGGAGCTCGCTGCCCTCCTGCAGATCGTCGCGGCTCCGAGGCTTCTCGAGCAGGGCGGCGTGCACCTTCCCCGCCTCGAACCGCCTCACGCAGAACCAGGCCTGCTCCACGCGATCGGGATCCCGGCCGCCCTCGAGCGCGGCCTGCACGCTGAAGCCCCGCTCGCGCAGTTCGCGCGCCGAATCGTTCTCCGCTCGCCGCAGGCTGGCGAAGGCCGTGGCGAAGGTCTCCCACCGCCGCTGGGCCCGACGCTGGCTGGCCCGCGTGGCGTGGTCGGTGGCGTAGAGGGCCGCGCTGCCGCTCTCGATGGCGGCCACCGCATCGCGAGGCCATGTCCACACCTTGCGGAAGGCACCCACGGGCTCGGGGTGGCAGATCACCGCTCGCACCCCCAGCAACGGACTGTGACCACCGTCGCCCGCCGCGGCACGGAAGGCCTGCGATCCGGGCGTTCCGTCCTCCATGGTGGCCGCCACCTCGCGCCAGGGCTGCAGCGTGACCTCCAGGCCCGGACCCGCCTCGAACACCTCGCCGGGTTCGGGCATCTCGCCCTCGAGCAGCAGCCCGGCCATGGCGTCGAGCAGGATGAGCCCCGCCCGCACATGCGCCGCGGGGAGTTCGAGCAGTTCCAGCTCGGGCCGACCGCATCGCCACAGCCCGGATGTGAAGAGCATGGTGGGCCGATCGCCCTCGCCACTCGCATCGGCAAGGCCGGCACCGCTCACGCGCCAGAGCCACCGCTCGTGCGGCAGCGCCTCGGGAGCCAGGAAGCCCGATTCAAGCGCCGCGCGCGGCAGGTAATGGCCGGTGACCGCATCGAGCACGCCGGGAGCGTCCCCGATGGCGCCGGCCATCAGGGCCACCAGCCGGAAGTACGCCTCGTGGGGCTCCTCGAAGGGCAGCACGGCCTGCAGCCTGACCACCCAGCGACACTTCTTCACCGCCTCCTCGATGTCCTCGCCATCCAGGGGCTGCGCCGGCTCCGCCCATGCCAGCGCGGGAGCGGGCAGGCCATCCATCTGGAAGGTGAAGGCCCAGAGGGTGCCGTCCTCGGGTTCCTCGGGGCTCTCCCCCTCCAGTTCCTGACCCAGCCAGGCGGCGAAGGCGCTGCCGATCTCCTCGCGGGTCGGGGCCTCGGCGTGCGGCCAGAAGACGACCCACCCCGAGGCGTGGGGCTCACCCAGGTCCCAGGGGTCCTGGGCCGGATCCTCGTCGGCGGGTTCGGGCTCGCGGGGGTCGTCGCTCATGCGCCGCGATGACCTGCACCGCGGCGGGCATCTTATGGGGCGGAGGTTCGGTGCGAATCTCACGAAGTGCCCGAATCCCTGCGTGACCATTTGCCTTTGCCGGTGGCGAGGCTAGAGTCCGCCCGATGTCACTCGCGACCCGCCTCATCACCATGCTCTCCAACGCCGTCTCGGCCGCAGCCGCGATGGTCATGGGCATGTGGTGCGCCATGAATCATCGTCACGGTTGCACCGTGATGGTGCCCGTGAAGGCAGGACCGCGTCGCGTTCGATAAGAGTCACACCCAACGAACCCCGACGACCAGGCCCTGCCAGCGAGCAGGGCCTGTTGCGTTTGGGGATCCAGGAGCCCGTCATGGAACCCGCCAACGAACCCATTTCCTCCGACCGCACCGCAGCCGATGCCCGCCAGAGCCGGATGCATGGTTGCGTGCAGGCGCGTGTCACGGCCGTGCCGGCAGGACAGGACGACATGCCCAACCCCGGGGCCCGCCTGGTGCTGCACCCGATGCCCCTGCTCGAGGCCGCGGCCGGATTGGCCACCACGCTCGAACCCGGGGTGACGGTGATGGTTCGTGCGGATGGCTCCGCCTCGGTGCTGGAGGATCGTGCCCTCGCCGCCCTGTCGCGTGAGTCGTCGATGGCTCCGCCGGTGGCGGTCCGACTGGCCTGTCCGGGCATGGCGTGCGTGGATGCGGGCGATGTGGAAGCCATCGCCGCCGCGGTCCGCGCCGGCAGGAACCCCCTCTCCGCCGATGTCCGCGCAACGTGGTCCCTGCGGCCGGACGCGGACGGCGTGGAGCTGCTCGCCACCGACACCTCGTCGATCGCGTCGCTGGTGGGCGAGGCCATCGCCCGCTACGCGGCGATCCAGCTCGAGGAACCGCGGCAGGCGCTGGTGCCACCGGATCCAGAACTGGTGATGCGGCTCCTCCAGGGAACCGGTCGCCTGCTCATTCGACCCGTGGAGACGCAGGTGTGGGCGGGATTCCTGGAGATCGGCGTGTCGATGGATGCCGAAGGTCGAGAACGGCCCTGCGAGACGGCGCTCGTGTACGACCGGCCGAGCGCCACCTGGCACACCGAACCGTGATCCCATGAGGCTCGGGGCGGACCCGTGCCTGAAGGCCACGCAGCGCGTGGCCCGGGGAATCAGGTGGGATCGTCGGTGGCGGCGGCGGGCTTGTCGCCTCCGGCGTCTTCCGTGTTCTCGATTCGGTCAACTTCCTCGACGAACGCCTTCCAGTCGTTGAGGTTGACATGGATCGAGAGCCTGGTGGTCCCACCCTGCACGCCCTGCCAGAGACGGATCAGCATGGGCTTGCCCGTGGCCAGGGCCGCCCCGGCTTCACGACGCTTCGCCGCACCGGCCTCGTCGACGATGCCCGCCCGCGTGGCCCGCTCCAAGCCCACCGCGTTGAGGAACGCGAAGATGGGCTTCAGGTCGATGGTGGTGAACCAGTCGGCGGTGCCCCACGCCTTCGCCGCCACCTCACCTCGCACATCGGCCACGCCTGCCTTGACCAGGCTGGCCGGATCCACCGGCTTGTCGCCGCGAGCCTGCGTGACCAGCACGTCATTGCCCTTGAAGCGCAGCGTCAGCGTGGTCGGCGTGGTGGCCTGATTCGCCGCCTCCGCCACCGCCTCCTCGCCACCGATCACGCCCATGAGCTCCTGCACCCGGACGGCGTTGGGCGTGATGGTCATGGTGAGAAGGTCACCCTGCTCCTGGATCCCGATCTCGGCGAGACCCGAGCGACTCAGGTCCGCCATGGCGCCCTTCAGGGTGCCGCGGAACGCGCTGGCGTCCTTCACGCGCATGGCCGCCACGGCACCGAGGCTCTCGAGGCCCTTGGAGACATCTCCGCCCATGGCGCCCACGCCGCCGTCCACGATCATCTCGATCGCCGCGCGAGACTTGACCATGGCCTCCTCGTAGGCCTTCTTCTGCTCGGGCGTGGCGCCGAGGTTCGCGAAGGCGTCATCGATCTGCAGTCGCTCGCCGTACATGGTGAGCATGGCGTTGGTCGAGATGCCGAAGTAGGCCATCATGCCCGGGGGCAGCGCGGTGCAGAGGCCCTGAACCGCCTCCGCGGAGAGCCCCTTCGGGAAGGCCGCGTCGCGGGACCAGTCGGCCCACGCGTTGAAATCGTCACCGTTCATGGAGACCGCGAAGGTGGCCCGCTTGAGCTGCATCAGGGCGTCGACCACGCCGTCGACCTGCTGGCCCACGGCGTCGCCGAGCTGCTGCTTCATGGCGCGCTGACGCCTCTGGGCATCGGTCAACTTGTCCTCCGGGCCCCCTTCCATGCCACCAGAGATGCCCATGGCCGCGAAACCGCCCAGCATCCTGAGCTGGTCCCCCTGCTCGCTCATGACCCGCGAGAGGTCCACCCGGCCGCACACCGCGCTCAGCGGCAACGCGCTGACCAGCGCGCTTGGGGCGGGCTGCGCGGGCATCTCGAAGGGCTCCATGTCGCTGGACACCACCACGATGTCGCCCTTGAGCACGGTCACCGAGCCCCTGCGGCCCTTGGCGCGGATGGGCATGGAAGGACGGGCCTTTGGATCGGCAGCCCGAGCCGCCTCACCCTCCGCCTTCGCCTTGGCCATGGCCGCCTCCGCCCCGGGAATCCGGATGGCCTGACGGAACACGAACTCGCCCATTCCCATCGGGGGCTCGTCGCCCTCGGCGATGGGCATGTCGATCCACCACAGCACCGGCTGCTTCAGGGGGATCTCCATGTCGGTGCGCACGCCCTCGCGGACGAGCTGGCGAAAGGAGACGCCGATGGGCATGTCGTTGGCCACGGGACCCAGGGTGTCCTTCAGCCGCTGCGCGATCTGCTCCGCCGCCTCGGCGTCGGGCAGGTAGAGCACCGCGATCGTGTCCTGGCCCGTGAGCGCAGCGAGGTCGGCCGGCACCTCGACCGAGGGTCCGTTGTCCGCGGTGACCGCGATCGGCGTCGCGGGCCGGGCCGGGGTCTTGGGGGCAGGCACGCCCTGAAGGGCGAGAATCGACGCGACAAGCATGGTCCCGATCATCGGTGGCTCCTGAGTGGGTGAGTGGCGCCGGCGGCGCAGTGGTCCGGAAGGATACTGGCAGCGTCAGCGGGCCCCGGTGGCCGAATCGGAGTGCATCCGGCTTTCAGGGCACGATGTTCACCAGCCGCCGCGGCACCACCACGATCTTGCGCGGGGCCTTGCCGCCGAGCAGTTCCATGATCCGGGGCTCGGCCAGGGCCAGACGCTCCACGTCCGCGGGGCTGGCCTCGGCGGGCACGCTCAGGTGCGCCTTCACCTTGCCAGCCACCTGCACCGCCAGCTGCACGGTGCTCTCCCGCAGCATGCCCGGGTCGAAGGCGGGCCACGACGCCGCGGTGACGCTGGTGGCGTGACCAAGCCGCGACCAGATCTCCTCGGCCATGTGCGGCGCGAAGGG
>RFOC01000080.1 GCA_009926815.1 Planctomycetota bacterium | reverse complement strand
ACCCGCATCCACACGCTGGGCATGGGAAGCGATGCCCATGTGCCCACGCTCGAGGCGATCGCGCGGGATCACGGCGGCACCTTCACGCACATCGCCGCCCAATCGGCACCCCTGCTGCCGAGTCCGGGCTGGCCCGGCCCCTCGCCCTGAGCTCACTGGGCCGTGGCCACGCCGTCACGGATCTCGTCGCGATAGGTTCCATCCTCCATGCGGATGGGCGAGACGTCGTAGGCGAAGCCCGCGCCCGCGATCACCTCGCGCAGCTGCTGGAACGCCGCGTGCGAATCCGGCGACACCTTCAGGCTCACCACGTGCCGATCACCCTGCAGCCGCGCCAGCAGGTCCAGCAGCGACCGTCGCCACGCACCGTCGTCCTCGCGCACGGGAAGCCCCCCGTCCGCGCGAAGCGGCACGCTCCGAATCAGCCACTGCCCGCCGCCGCGGAAGCACTCGCGCACGTCGCACACTGGCCCGGCCGCCAGGTCGACCGCATCCGGATTCCACTCGCTCCAGGCCCGGCAAGGCTCATCGAGCCGGTCGATCCACGGATTGATCCAGTACGCCCGTCCCTGCCACAGCACCACCTGCACCGGCATCAGCCCCTCCACCGTGCGGCGCCGCGGCGCGCGCAGTTGCAGACCCGCCACGTTCGACTGCGCTTCCACCTCGCGCCGCAGACGCTCCACTTCGGCACGCAGCCGCGGCATCTCCGCCGCGAGCGCCGTGGCCCGCTCCGAACCCTCGCGGGTCAGCCGTTCCATGGCCGCGGCGCGGCGCTCGAGCTGGTCGTTGGTCGCCTGCAGCGAGGCGAGCTGACCCCGGGCCTGCTCCACGCGCGCGTCGGGTCGGGCCGCCCGCTCGGCCTGCTCGACGCGCACTCGCAGGTCCTCGACCGCCTGCCGATCCGCGGCCAGGGGATCCGCACCCGCCGGCGCGCCCTGCGCCTGCAGCACGACGCTGCGCGCGCTGGCCAGCACGGCCACCAGCATGCCCACGAAGATGAACAGGCCGAACATGTTGCAGATGGTGTCGAGCAGCAGCTCGAGGCTGCCGAACTCGTCGCCCTGCGCCGAGCGCCGCCTCATGGCTGGTCCCCGCCGCGGAAGCGGTCGCTGGTGAAGGCGTCCTCGGGAATCAGGTCCAGGCCCGTGGGCACGTCCGCCATGCCCGGCAGCGCCAGCAACCGCTCGCGCACCGCGCGATACGCCGCCACGCCCGAGGGTTTCACCACGAAGAGCACGCTCCGACGATCACCCTGGGGCAGCGCAGCCATCCAGGCGGACAGCAGCTCCGCCGCACTGCCGGCATCCACCAGCGGCAGCGCCAGCGGCGCGTCACGCTCCAGCGTGGTCCCCGCCACCAGCCGGTCGCCCGAGACCTCCACGATCACGGGCTTGCGGTCCTCGGGCGCCAGCAGGTACGTCACGCGGCGGCGCAGCGATTCGGTGCGAAGACGATCCTCCAGCTCCTCGCGGCGCTGCAGCAGGTCGGCCGCCTCCACCGCCGCCGGATCCGCCGACGAGCGGGCGGACACCAGCCGGAGCCGCTCCATGGCCTCGCGAGCGCGGCGCTCCAGTCGCTGGGCGCGGTCGTTCTGACGAAGCACGTCCTGCCGGAGCTGCGCGCGGTCGCGGTCCGAATCACCGCCCGCGCGCGCCGCGGCCACCTCCAGCCGACGTCGCAGGTCCCTCGCCTCGTTCGCCAGCGCGGCATGGTCCGGCGCCACGCTGAGCGCCGAGGCCGTGGCGGTCACCCGGGCGGCCGCGGCACCCAGCTGCAGCACCAGCACCATGGTGATCACGATCGTCACGCCGATCGTGCACATCATCACGTCCTGGAAGGAGAAGAAGGAGACGGGCGCCTCGTCGCCGCGACGCCGCCGGCCCATGGTTCAGGCCGCAGGCCGTCCCCTCGGCCACCCGCACCCGGCTGGTCACGTGTCGCGCGCACGCGTCCCGGCACTCGTCCAGCAGCGTGTCATCCGCGCGCCGCGCGAAGGTGAGCGCCAGATGGATGACGAGCGCCATCACCAGCCCCTCGCCCGTGGTCACGAAGGCCGTGTCCAGTCCGCCAATCACCTGGGTGAGCTGCCGCGTCAGGCCCTGCAGGTCATCCTGCTTCTGGGCCAGCACGCTGCCGAACTGGCCGATGGCCTCGGTCAATCCCAGCACCGTGCCGATGAAGCCCAGCACGGGAATGGCCCAGATGAACGCCCGCACGGGCACGTAGCCGCCGTCCACCTGGATCTCGTCGTCCTCGGCACGCTGCGAGAGCATCTCGTCCAGGTCCGCCACGCGACCCACGTTGCGGACGCTTCGCAGGGCGCCGGTGACGCGGTGCAGGTACATGAAGTGCTCGGTCCCCTCCACCGCGCCCTCGACCGCCTCCACCACCTGCATGGCCGTGGCTCGGCTCACGTGCCAGTCGGGATCGTCCGGGGCGAAGCGCACGCGCAACGCGCGCCGCTGGGCACGGACCTTCAGCAGCTTGAGGCCGATGATGGAGAGGCTCCAGCAGCTGAAGAACGCGATGGCCACGGGGATGCGGTCGAAGGCCGTCAGGTATCGCCACACCGTGGCGCCGAAGCCATGCCCGCGGAACGGGAACGCTCCACCGTAGATCACGGCCATGAGGACCAGGGCCACGATCAGGCTGCAGGCCATGGAGGGCGTGGTGTAGCGGCCCACCGGAAGCCCGAGTCGGCTCTCGGGATCGACGCTGGCGAATCGGAGCACCGGGGCGGGAGCCGACGAGGGTCGCGCGGGACGGTTCATGGATTTCCTCCGGGAACGAAGAGCGTCTGGGGCCAGGTGACCGGCGGTTCCGGTGCCTGCCCCGCCCACTGCAGTTCCGATGACGTGACTCGGGCGGGAGCCAGACCCCACCCCATCGCCAGGCGAGCGGGCACCAGCACCTCGGTGCCCTCGGGCACGCCCGTCACGGAAAGAACGCCCGAGGCCGAGGGCCTGACGATCGCCGCCGCAGCCAGGGGCCGCGCATTCACGTCGATCAGGGCGTCGCGACGCCGCGCTGCCGCCACCAGCCGCGAGGGATCGAACGCCGAACCCAGCTGCTCGCGCGCGGTGCGACGGATCGCCTCCACCCGGGTGCCCGGGTCCGACATGCCCAGCAGCACGGGATCCTCGCTGGCCAGCACGGACACGCCATCCAGACCACGGACCCAGCGTGCCGCGGCCGCATCCTCGGGATCGGTCTCGTCCGCGAAGAGCTGCAGCCAGCCGCGCCAGAGATCCCGCATGGCGTGCCACTGCATGAGCGGATCGCTGGTCTGGGCGGCCCGCAGATCCGTCAGCATGCGAAGCCACGCGTCGCGCGCGGCACGCCCCTCGGCCCCCTGCAGGGCCTGCTCGCCCGTGGCGAAGACGGCCGCCGCGGGCCAGGCACGTTCCTTCGCCGTGGGCCGCCACGTCACCGGCTTGCGGGTCCGCAGCTGCGAGGGATCCTTGCCCAGGTCCGACCGCGACTCGATCGCCTGACCCCACGCGTCCGTGCTGTCCGCGGCGCGACGCCGGTAGAGCACGCGGCCTCCATCGAACGACTGCTCGACCAGTCCGGCGTAGCCCATCTGGCGAAGGGCCTGCATGGCCGACGCACCCAGCGAGCCGCTCGAGCCGCTCACCGACATCGTGCGGCGCGCCAGCGATCGAAGGGCCTCGGCCGAGGACCGATGCGGCGTGGCGGGGTGCTCATCGAGATGCCGGGTCAGGACCGTGTCCAGTTGCCGGGCCGATCCGGGCTCGCCCCAGTCCACGCCCGTCAGTCCCGGGGCGCCACCGGTCCGACCCGCCACCAGCGCCGGCACCACCACCGTGCGCCACGCGCGGATGGCCACGCCGGCCTTCGCCGCATCGCGACCCGCCTCGCAGCTTCGGAGCATGCCGCGCGCCGCAAGCAGATCGCCGCCCTCGGCCAGCAGCCGCTCCCACTGGTCCAGCGTGACCTGCTCGTCCGCGGAGAACCGCTCGATCCTCTTGAGTCCATCGACCACGCGATCGATGCGGTCCGCGCGGTCCGAGGCGGCCTTCGCCCGGGCCTCGGCCGAGGTAGCGATCGCGCCAAGCGCCTCGGCGGCGGTGCGTCCCTCCGGCGTGCCCGCGGCGGCCGTGGCCGCGGTGCGCGCCTCATCGGCGATGCCATTGAGCCGCTGGGCCAGTGCGCTCCACGCGGTGCGATCGAATCGAGTGCTCTCCTGCGCCGCCGGATCCTGGACCGCCGCCAGCGCGCCCTGCAGTCGCTGCAGCGCCATGCGTGATTCCCCCGCCGCCCGCTCCCGCAGCGCCGCCGCGGCTGCCTGCAGCGCCGTCGCCGCCTGGGCGAAGGCCTCGCGCTGCTCGGGCCGCTGACGCTCGATCGACGCACGCAGTTCCATGGCTCGGGCCTCCAGGGCGACCGGATCCTTGCCCGTCTCGGCAAGCGCGCGTGCGTCCCGCAGCGTGGCCTCCGCCGCGGCACGCGCGGCCTGGTCCGCCTCACGCGCGGACTTCACCCGCTGCGACGCGGCGATCCACTCGGGTCGCGCCGAGAAGGTCGAGAGCGCATCGAGCACCTTCTCCGCGGCGGCCAGATTTCCCGAGGTCAGCGAGGCGTCCACCGTGGCCAGCCCGCCCGAGAGCCGGGCCTCACGCGCTCGCCACTGCCAGCCGAACCAGCCCGCCGTGCCCAGTGCCGCCGCCAGGAGCGCCACGCCGGCGACCAGGAGCGCCCGCCTGCGGCCACGCGCCGCCGCCTCCCGCTGCCGACGTTCCTCCAGCCGACGCCCCATGGCCGCGGGCAGCGCCGCGTCGGCGCGCGTGGCGGCATCGGCCAGGCGTTCCAGCTCGTCCATGGGAGCGGCCTGGTCCAGCGCCAGCTCCAGCCGCTGCAGCACCTCGGTCCGCGCACGATCCTCGCGACGACGCTCCCGCTCGCGCCGCAGCAGGTCCAGCGGCGGCTCGACCTCCGACCGCAGCTCCGCGCCGGGATCCCACGAGGCCGTGAGCTCCTGCCACTGGCGAGCCACCTGCTCCAGCCCGGACCAGTCCATGGCCGTGGCCGCGGCATGCAGCCGATCCGCGCAGGACCGGGCCTGCGCCAGGAGCACCGTCTGGCGATCCGCGGCCGCCAGCTCGGCGGCCCGGCCCAGCACCTCGCGATGCTCCTCCATGGGAATCGTCAGTTGCTCGGCCCAGTGGACCACCTGCGACGCCAGCACCGCATCGTGATCCTCCACCGCGCGCCGCGCGGCATCCGCCAGCGCCGTGGCCGCCTCGCGCTCCAGACGACGCACGCCCTCCAGCCACGCGGGCTGCCGGGGCTCACGGTCGACCAGCGCACGCAGCGTGAGGAGCCGCTCCACCAGCGGCGCCCGTCGCAGCGCCGCGTGCCGCATGGCGGCCAGCGAGGCGGCCATGGCCTGATGGCGACCTGCCGCCGCCACGAATCCCTCCAGCAGCGTCACGTCCACCTGGGAGACGCCACCCAGACCCGCCGTTCGCAGCAGTCCAGCCCATGCCTCGGCCGCGCCTTCCAGGCGCAGCGTGGTGGACCGCCGGGCCACGTCCAGCGCCTCGCCCAGGCTCACCGTCTCGCTGATCAGCCCGCGCGCCGCCCAGGCCGCGCATCGCGCCAGATCCGCGTTGACCTGCCGAACCTGCTCGGCATGCGCCTCGGCCGCCGCCCGGATCTCCTCGCGGCTCGCGGAGCCCTGGAGCACCAGCGAGCGGATGCGCTCGGCCACCGATGCCGCGGGCGAACTCATGCCAGGACCCTCCAGAGGATCAGCATCGCGGCGATCGCCGCGGCCGCAAGCCACGCGAGCATGCGACCGCCCGAACGCGGCGCAGGCTCGAGCTCCACGCGGATCGGCGGCACGGCGGCAGGCGTGCTCGATCCGGACACCTGCACCGTCCGCCCGGGCCGCTCGGGCTGGTCCGGCGCCTCCAGACCAGGCGCGGACAGTCGAACCGGTGGTTGCCACGCCACGCTGCCCGTCGGCGCGGATCCAGCCGGCGCGGCGGACGGTCCCTGCCCCTCCCGGGCGCGCTGCAGCAGCGCGTCCGAGGCCGCGGCCCGTTGACCGATGCGAGGCACCAGGATCCACGCGGCGTTGGCCGGTGCCGCGCACACCAGCGGCTCACGCTCATCCACGACGGCGATCACCGGCGCCGGAACGGCCACGGGGCGAAGGGGACGCGTGCTCCACCCGCGCTTCCAGCGGTTCTCGTGCGGCAGCAGTCCGGCCAGTTCATGGAGCATGGCCAGTCGATCGGTTCCCGACGGCACCACGATCCAGGCGCCCACGCCACTCCGATAGGCATGCTCGAGCATCTCGGCGGCCACACCCGCGTCACCGAAGGTGCGCTTCCATGTCTCGGCCGCGCCCGCATGGCCGGGCATGGACCGGGTGACCGGCTCGGCATCCAGTTCGCGCGGCTCGCCCTTCCACGCGGCCATCCATCGCTCATGGTCCAGCAGCATCGACACGGGATCGCAGGTGCGCGTCTCGGACGCATCCAGAAGTCGGTGGTGCGCGATCCGGTTGCCTCGACCGGTGTGGTCCAGACCGCAGGGACGGATCACGCTGGCCACCCACGCCAGTTCGCCTCGCCACTCGATGGGGCGCGTGGCCCGCAGCGTGCGATCCCAGTCCGAGGCGCCAGGCCACGCCTCGGGCAGCCCGGACAGGTCCGCCATGGACGCCGCCAGCGTGCGAGGCATGCCGCCGGTGCAGCCGGCCACCACGAAACCCGTGCCACCATCCAGCCCTCGGGGCAGCGAGGTGTGGACCAGTTCGCCCCTCATGGCTTGAAGCTCCCCAGGCGACCGCCCTCGCCGAATTCGCACGCCGCCACGAAGGGCACGGCGGCCCATCGCGGCGTCACGGGGCCCTCCGGAGGCGCGGCGTCGCGACCCAGGCCGGAGCACGGCACCAGCAGCACCCGCTCGAAGGCGGACTCGAAGGCCGCCACGAACTCGGGCGATCCCCGTCGCGCCAGCGCCAGGCACGCCTGATGGCCTGGCCGAAGCGCCGCCACCGGATCACCGCCCACGGCGAAGGGATCCGAGAGCATGGACACATGCGCGGTCGCGGCCCACAGGTCGGCCTTGGCCATGGCGATCACCAGCGGAACATCCAGCCGCTCGTCGGTGCGACGACCGCGGTGATGACGGATGCGCGCCGCCATCTCGGACAGCACCAGGTCCTGCCGGACGGGTGGCTGCGTGGACGGCGGAAGGCCCACCGCCGCGCGGAACCCGGGGTCCTGCGTCGGATCCAGCACGAAGACGATCGCCTCGCTGCGACCCAGGTGCCTGGTGACGGGACGAAGTGCATCGTCGGCGCCCGGCAGGAAATGCTCGCCCGCGTTGTCGTAGAGCACCAGGCTGGTGGCCGGCGTGGTCTCGGCGGCGCGTCGAAGGGTGAAGACGAACGGCGCCGGCACCACCTCCGTGCGACCCTCGATGCGCACGCTGGCGTAGCCCTGGCCTCCGCTGGTCTCGGTCTTCTCCAGGCGCCTCGGCCCCTCCGCGGAACCGAAGAGGCGGTTCTCCCACGCGTGCAATCGAGCGTGGAGCCGCGGCTCGGCATCGATCACCTGCAGTCCCAGACGGTCCGCATCCCGCCGCATGGACCAGATGGCGCTGGCCAGCAGGTGGCTCTTGCCGGCGCCGGGCGCCCCCACCACGCTCACGATGGTCGCGGGCAGTTCAAGCATGGACCGCGGGATCTCCCGTCGGCATCGCGGGCAGGCCAGCCGCGTGCAGCGCGCGCCCTCCGGATCCAGGGCCGCCCCGGTCAGGTCGAAGCGGCTGGGCAGGAAGCGCAGCGCCTCGTCGGCGCCCGCCACCGGGTCTCCCAGCAGCCTGGGATCCTCCGCGATGAACAGCGCATCGGCGGGCCGCAGGGCATGCCAGCAGCTGGGGCAGTGCAGGCGTCCCACCAGATCCCGGACCGGATGCATGAGCGGGTTGGAGGCCGTGGCGGGGGCAGCCATGGGTCGTTAGCCTACCGTGACGAGGTTCCCGCCGCGGCCCTGTCGACCAAAGCCTGCGGCCGGACCTCGAAACAGTCCCGGAAAATCCAGCCACCTCTCACCATGATGCACCGCCCTTCGCTTCTCGCCGTTCTCGCAGCCCTGACCTTCGCAGGCGCCTCCCGCGCCGACGACGTGCTGGTCACGCTCGCCTCCGGTGACACCATCCGCGCCGCGCTCGTGAGCGAGAGCGCGGACACCCTGGTGCTCAAGCACCCGGTGCTGGGCGAACTGAAGGTG
>RFOC01000079.1 GCA_009926815.1 Planctomycetota bacterium | reverse complement strand
ATGACGGGCCCGATCCGCCATGATCCGCTCGGCCAGACGCTCACCGACCCCGGGAAGCAACCCAAGTTCGTCACGACCGGCGTGATCCAGATCCACTCGCCAGATCGGCACGCCCGTGCATGGCGGATCCTCCGAGGGAAACCGGAGCGTGGAAGGCGAGAGCCGACCCCACGAGAGCCCGAGCAAGGCCACGGCACCGAGCACCGAGAGGGCCGCCGTGCAGTCCGGATGCAGGGGCCTCATGCCGACGCCGTGCCCGCCGCCGTCTCGTCGTTCGATTCGGCACCCGCCCGATCGGGGGACTTGGCCTCGGATTCGGGCTTGCCCAGCGGTCGCCGCAGTCGGTTGCGGATCCCAAGGAGCCGCTTGGCCACGGGCTTGGACTTCCCGGAGGCGTCCTGGACGCCGCACCGACCCCGTGGCCGCGACGGGTCATCGCCAAGCCTCTCCCACACCAGCGTCTCGACGAAGGGCTTGGAGAGGGCGACGGTGGACAGACTGGCGGCCCAGTGCTCCTGCACCGCCTCGCTCCAGGGCCGCCGCCAGACCCCGCCGTCCGCCAGGGGCTCGCTTGGCACGCCAATGGAACTGAGCATGACCTTGCAGTCGAAGCCCAGGAAACGGTCCAGCAAGGACGAGACCTGCAGCAGGTCTCGAACCCCGTGACCTGCGCCGCCGCCACCCATGCTCAGCTGCATGCCGACGGCATCCATGTGGACGCCTTCCTGGATGAGTCGCTCCAGGAACTGCCAGGCACTGATCGCACCCGGATTCCCCGCGATGGTCTCGCCGAATGGATCGGTGAACTCCACCAGGGTCCTCGCCCCCTTGCGGCTCTGGCGAGCCAGCAGCGCGGCTCGCCTCGCCAGGTCGATCCGCTCGCTGTCGCCGAAGGCATGCCACGCGTTGGTGTGCAGGCCGCTGCAGAGGTTCCAGAGCGACGCGACCGCGCGATAGCGGTGCACGACCTGCTCCATGAAGATGTAGGCCCGATCCACGATCGCCTTGAAGTCGCCCTTGAACCGCTCCATCCACGGCGGCAGCCACTCGGCGTCGAAACGGAGCAGCGGGCCGGCGACCACCGGTCGGCGCGCGTGGACCGCCAGCGTCATCCAGCGGTCCACCGCCTCGAACTGGAAGGTGCCGGGCTTGGGCTCGATCAGGCTCCACGGGGTCTCCACGGCCACCACGTCGAAGTCGACGCCCAGGGCGCCACTCACCGCGGGATCCAGGTGGGGATCGACGCGGACGCCCATCAGGGTGCTGGTGGACCCGCGGCGGGCGTAGCGACGCTGGAGCGACTGCTCCGCCTGGATGACGGCCAGACGCTCGCCGGCCTCCAGGGCCGCGATGAGCGACTCGCGAGCCTTCGTCTCCGCGCGGCCCTGGTCGCCCTCGGTGATCGCCTGCACGAAGAGCGTGCGCGCCCGCTCCCAGATGCGGAAGCTGTCGCCTCCGCTCTCCGGATCGAACATGAGCCACTCCTCGCCCTTGACGATGTACTGCTTGATCTGGTGGCGGGCCAGTTCCAGGTTGAGCAGGTACGGCGCCTGACGCTGCGGCAGCAGGCAGGTCTTGAGCATGATGCGGCCCAGCGGACCCACATCCATCTCCAGACAGAGGGCCGTGGCCAGACCATCCTCCGGATCGCACACGATGCGACTGCCCTTCATCTGCACGCGTCCGGAGACGGGATGGTCATCACGACCGAGCAGGTGCGCCCGCACGGGCGGCCGATCCCGCGAGGGGCCCAGCGCATCATGGACCTCGAACTGCAGCATGCCGGTCCAGTGTATCGGCCGCCCCACCGACGGCGGCAAATCAGGCGAAAAGTCGTGCCTTTAGACTCCCGCCATGGTCCCCCGCTCCGGAACAGGCCGCGATGGCTCGGTGGTGTTCACCGACCTGCCACTGCCTGGACGTCGTCAGGGCAAGGTGCGCGACCTGTACGACCTGCCTCCGGTGGCTGGACGCCCCCCCTGCCTGCTCGTCGTGGCCACCGACCGCGTCAGTGCCTTCGACGTGGTCATGCCCACCCCCATCGCCGGCAAGGGGCGGCTGCTCACCCGCATCAGCCTGGAGTGGTTCCGCTTCATCCGGAACCTGGGGATCATCGAGGATCACCTGCTGAGCGCGGATCCGCACACGGTGCCGGGCCTGACCGCCCTCGAGCACGACATGCTCCTGGGCCGCTCCATGATCTGCCGCAAGGTCTCCATCATTCCCGTGGAGTGCGTGGTCCGGGGATGGATGGCGGGCAGCGGCTGGCAGGCCTATCGGGAGAGTGGCGGCATCTGCGGCGTCCCGCTGCCCCAGGGACTGCGGAACTTCGAGCGCCTGCCCGAGCCCATCTTCACGCCGGCCATCAAGGCCGAGCACGGCCACGACGAGAACTGCACCTTCGACCACGTGGCCGAGCAGGTGGGCGAGGCTCTCGCGGATCGACTGCGATCGACCAGCCTGTCGATCTACCGCGCGGCGGCGGAACGCGCCATGGACCGGGGACTCGTGCTGGCCGACACGAAGTTCGAGTTCGGCCTGGCCCTGGACAACGCCGGGCGAGTGACCGATCGACTAGTGCTGGCTGACGAGGTGCTGACGCCCGACTCCAGTCGCTACTGGCTCATGGCGTCGGTCGGGACGGGCCGCGAGCCCGACAGCCTGGACAAGCAGTTCCTCCGCAACTGGCTCCTGGAGGAGGAGCGTCAGGGTCGATGGAACCGGCAGCCGCCGGGCCCGGAACTTCCCGCGGATGTCGTGCGGCTGACCCGCGATCGGTACGAGCGAGCCGCCGAGATGCTGGCGGCGCGGTGACCGTCGCGGCGGTGCGTGCGGGCCTCAACGGCCCAGGCATGCATCGGCGACGTTGCGAAGCAGCATGGCGACCGTCATGGGCCCGACGCCACCAGGCACGGGCGTGATGAAGCCGGCCACGGCGGAGGCCGAGGCGAAGTCGACGTCGCCGCTGGTGACCGTGGTTCCGCCGGGGCCCGCCTCGCGGTGGATGCCCACATCGATCACCACCGCACCAGGCTTGATCCAGTCCCCATGCACCAGGTGCCGGACGCCCGCAGCCACCACCAGCACGTCCGCCTGGCGAGCCAGGGTCTTCATGTCTCTCGTGTGACGGTTGCCGCTCACCACGGTCGCCTCGGCGCGCATGAGCAGGACCGCCACTGGCTTGCCCACGATGTTGCTCGCGCCCACGACCACGCAGTGAGCTCCCTCCAGCCGGATGCCGCTGGCCTCCACCAGTTCCACCACGGCGCGGGCCGTGCACGGCACCAGGCTCCGACGACCATAGACCACGTTGCCGATGTTGGCCGGATTCACCCCCTCGACATCCTTGTCGGGCGAGATGAGCGACTGCACGCGCTCCACGTCCACCCCGGCGGGCAGCGGGAGATGGACCATGATGGCCCGGACCGATTCGTCCTCGTTCAGCAGCAGCACGCGACCGGCGATCTCGTCGAAGCCGCTGCCCTCGGGGAGCCGATGGAGCCGGTACTCGATGCCCACCTCGGCGCAGGTCCGGGCCTGGCTCTGCGCGTAGAGCTCGGCCGCCGGATCACGGCCCACCAGGACGGCATCGAGCCGGGCGGTTCGACCGGCCTTCGCGATGCGCTCCCGCACGGAGGCACGCACGAGGGCCGAGAGGGCCTTGCCATCGAGGATCCGAGCGGGCATGACCGCAGGATACGCGCGGATAGCATGAGGGTCCCAAGGAGAAACGCCCATGCTGATGCTGCCCATCGCCGCCGCCCTGCTCGCCGCCGACGCCCCCCACCTGGACATCGGATCCAAGGCGCCCCCGCTGAGCGTGGAGAAGTGGGTCAAGGGCGAGGAGGTCTCGGGCCTCGCCGCGGACAAGGTGTACGTGGTCGAGTTCTGGGCCACCTGGTGCGGCCCGTGCATCCAGAGCATTCCGCACCTGACGAAGCTCCAGAAGGACAATCCCGGCGTGACCATGATCGGCGTCGCCGCCAGCGAACGGGGGAAGAAGGATCAGCCCGACACCCGCCTGGCGGGCCTGACCACCTTCGTGAACAAGCAGGGCGATGCCATGGGATACCGCGTCGCGTTCGACGAGGACCGGAGCATGTCCAAGGCGTGGATGGATGCCAGCGGCCAGCAGGGCATCCCCTGCGCCTTCATCGTGGGGAAGGACGGCACCATCGAGTGGATCGGTCACCCCATGGAGATGGACCAGCCGCTGGCCGCGGTCGTGGCAGGGTCCTGGGACCGCAGCAAGGCCAAGGCCGAGGCCGCGGCCCGGGCCGAGCTGGAGAACTTCTTCTCGGTCGAGTTGCCCGAACTGGCCACCAAGGCCCAGCGGTCCGGGGACTGGAAGCCCGTCATCACCCGCATGGACCAGCTGGCGGCCAAGGCGCCGCGTCCCGCCAGCGTGCTGCTGATGAAGTTCCGGGTGCTTGCGGATTCGAACGAGGGTTCCGAGGCCGTGGCCACCGCCAAGGCCCTCCTGGGGTCGGATCTCTCGGCCGAGGAACTCAACATGCTGGCGTGGACCATCGCCACCGAGATGGAGGACAACGTCCGTGACCTGAAGGTCGCGTTGGCGGCCGCGGACAAGGCGGTGGCGGCGACCAAGGGCGAGGATGGCACCATCCTGGACACGCAGGCCCGCGTGCACTTCGAGCTGGGCGATGCGGCGAAGGCGCTGGAGATCCAGACCCGCGCCGTGGACCTGGCCCAGAAGGACGGGATCTCCGGCGAACCGCTATCCGACATGAAGGCGGCGCTCAAGCAGTATCAGCAGGCCTCGAAGAAGTGACGTCCCGCGTCGTGGGTCAGGCCACGTCCACCTCGCGGCCCTCGGCCGCGCTCCGGTAGATCGCCTCGATCACGGCCTGCACCTGCCGTCCCTCGGCAGCCGTGGCCACCGCGGGCGAGCCCGTGTCGAGCATGCGGCGGAACGCCCTGGCCTGGGCGTCCCAGGCCTGCTGCATCGGATCGTCGGAGACGAAGTGCGGCACCAGGTCCGCGGGGCGCCCCTCCGCCTCGGTGGCCAGCGTCAGCGTGCGGTCCTGCATGCCGAAGCGATACCCACCGGCATCGCCGAAGATCGCGAGCCCGTCGGGCAGCGCGCCATCGGGGACGTTCATCGCCCAGGTCGCGTTGACCTCGATCGTGACGCCGCCTTCGCATCGAAGCAGCGCCGTGGCGTGATCCTCCACGTCGCAGGCACCATCCAGTCGCGGCGGTCCTGCCCACATGTGGGTGAAGGCGTAGTCCTTCATGCGGCAGCCGAAGTTGGCGTACACGGCACCGCTGGCATGCAGGACGATCGGTCGGCCCATGACCTCGAGGACCGCATCGATGAGATGCACGCCCAGGTCGATGAGCGGTCCCCCGCCGGAGCGGGCCTTCGTGGTGAACCAGCCGCCCAGTCCCGGCACGCCGCGCCGCCGGTACAGGCTGGCCTTCGCGTGATAGATGCGCCCCAGACGTCCCGCGGCCCGCAGCGCGGTGGCCATCTCGACGGCCGGGAGCCGCCGGCACACGAAACCGACCTGGACCTGCCGACCCGCTCTCCTCGAGGCCGCCAGGATGCGGTCGCACGCCGCCACCGACGTCGCCATGGGCTTCTCGAGCAGCACATGCTTCCCCGCCTGCAGCGCCTGCACGGCGATGGCCTCGTGCAGATCGTTGGGCACGGCGATCACCACCCCATCGATGTCGCTCCGAGCCAGCAGCCTCTCGAGGCTCGGCTCGTGGGTCACGTCGGGGTGCTCCGTCCGGAGGGCCTCGACCGCCTCGGACACCGGATCCCATGCCGCACCCACGGGGAGCCCCACGCGCGCCGCATGCCGCGCGTGCACACGACCGATCGATCCGGTGCCGATGATGCCGATGCGGCTCATGCGGGCAAGGTAGCGAACAGCCGGGCCGCACCACGCACGCCGCTCGAGTCCCCGTGCATGGCCGCGACCACGCGCGTGCGGAGGGCGTCCGTGAATGCATGCGGTCGAATCGACTCGGGCAGGCGAGCGGCAAGCCCAGGCACCAGGCTTGCGCCACCGCCCAGGACGATCACGTCGGGATCCAGGAGATTGCAGACGACCGCCAGCGAGCGTCCCAGCCGATCGATCCAGCGATCCATGGCGGCCGTGGCCACCGCATCGCCCCGTCCCGCCGCCTGAGCGATGGCGGGCAGGCGATCGTCGCTCGAACCGCCCAGCCTGACATGGTCCGCCTCCACGCCTGGTCCGCTCAGGAACACCTCCAGGCACGGCCCCCGACCGCACCAGCACCCGGGCACGACCCGTTCCTCGGCCGTCGCTCCCGGCAGTGGCATGTGTCCCCACTCGCCCGCGATGCCGTTGCAGCCATCCAGGATCCTGCCCCGCACCACCACGCCACCGCCGCATCCGGTGCCCAGGATCACGCCGAAGACGGTCGACGCATCGCGACCCGCTCCATCCACGGCCTCGCTGAGCGCGAAGCAGTTGGCGTCATTGCTTCCCCTCACGGGACGCGCAAGCCGCCGCTGCAGGTCCTCACGAAGCGGCTTGCCGTTCAGGCAGGTGCTGTTGGCATTGCGGTGAAGCCCCGAGAAAGGGCTCGTGGATCCCGGCCATGCCACGCCCACGCCAGGCGCCTCCGGGGCATGACGGATCGCCTGGTCCACCAGTGCGGCCACGGCTTCAAGCGTGCCCCGGTAGTCCCCCTGCGGCGTCGCCACGCGGTCACGCCACGGAATCGTGCCGTCGGCCCGGAGCACGGCGCACTCGATCTTCGTGCCCCCGAGGTCCACGCCGATCAGCGGCGAGCCGCTCACTTGCCCGAACCCGCCCGTGCCTGGACGAAGTCGCGCACCACCATGGCCGCGAGCTTGCCCACCCCGGCCGCATCCCCATCACCCGGGATGCCCTCGCAGACGTGGATCGCGCGAGGATCCAGCGAGGACGCGAGGCGATGCACGCAGCGACGGAGTTCCTGCGCGGTGAGCCCGCTCGGGGTGGCCGCACTGGCCGGCATGCCTGCGACCGCGTCAAGATCCACCTCAAGAGCGATCGGCCCCGCGCCGACATGTCGCTCGACGCGCTCGCACGCCTGCTCCAGCGTGCACTCGCCACGGAGCAGGCTCTCCAGCGTGACGCCCAGGAGCCGCGGATCGCCATGCAGTCGAGTCCACATGTGCTCGTTCAGGTACGGCTCCTGCAGGCCCAGAGCGGCGTAGCGGACCAGATGCCCCTGCGCCAGGGCCTGGGAGAAGGCATTGCCGCTGTGCCGATCCTCATCCGCGCGAAGGTCGGCATGCGCGTCCAGATTCACGCATCCCACACCCGCGCCGGTGGCGGCTCGCAGACCGGCCAGCACGCCGAAGGCGTTCTCGTGGCCTCCCCCCAGGACGATCACGGAACGCCCTTCCTGGGCGATGGTCCGCACGACCCACGCCACGCGCGTGTCCACCTCGGCCACAAGCCCATGAAGCCGTGCCCGATCGCCAGGTCGCTGCGGATCCAGACCGACGCCCTGCTGCATCAGATCCTGGACGGCCACCTCGCCGACCAGGATCAGTCGCTCCCCGCGCAGGCCCGGGTTGTCCTGCATGGCCAGCAGCCGACGCAGGGCAGCCTGAGGCAGGGCCGCGGCCCCGGGGCGACCCAGATTGGCCCGCACCCCAAGATCGGAGGGGACCAGCACGATGGCGAATCCGGCCCCGGGATGGGCCCGAAGCCCCTCGCTCAGACCCGCGCCCGCGGGCAGCGTCCGGATCGTCTGGCCCATCTTTCGCTCGCCCTCCCGACAGGGCGTCATCGAGCGCACTGTCTCGGCCGAGATCGCCCGAAGAAAGGCTTCCATATGCACGACATGCTAACCATGAGCGGCCGCCGCACCCCGTATCCTTTCGATCCCATGCGAGAGCCGGACATGAACAGCCCCGAATGCCGCAAGGCCATGGATCACGTGCGGGCCATCCTGTCATTCATCGGCGAGGATCCGACTCGCGAGGGCCTGCTCGACACCCCCAAGCGGGTGGTGAAGGCCATGCACGAGCATTTCCGCGGCTACGCCATGGATCCGGCCGAGGCGCTTGCCCGCACCTTCAGCGAGGTCGAGGGCTACGACCAGATGGTGCTGCTCACGGACCTGGACATCCAGAGCCATTGCGAGCACCACATGGTGCCCTTCGTGGGCAAGGCCCACGTGGCCTACATCCCCGACGGCAAGGTGGTCGGGCTCAGCAAGCTGGCCAAGGTGGTCGAGATCTTCAGCAAGCGGCTGCAGGTGCAGGAGAAGCTCACGGCCCAGATCGCCGAGGCCATCCAGACCCACCTGAACCCGCTCGGCGTGGCGGTGGTCATCGAATGCCGCCACTTCTGCATGTGCTACCGCGGCGTGCAT
>RFOC01000078.1 GCA_009926815.1 Planctomycetota bacterium | reverse complement strand
CACCACCGCTCCAGCGCCGCGTCATCGCGCACCTGCAGCAGGCCGTGCCGCTCCGCCAACGCCTTCACGGGAGCGTCGCCCTGGCAGAGCAGGCCGAAGAGCTGGTCGGCGGCCTGCGGCCCCACGCCGTTCGCCTCGCGCAGGGCGAACAGCTCCGCCACCCGCTCGGGCTTCACGCCCAGGGCCGCCAGTCCCGTGCCGCGCTCGTTGGCCCACTTCGCGCCGGTGTTCCGCAGCAGCTTGCCGATGGCGAAGCCCGCCTTGGCGCCGCCGCCGGCCGCGTGCACGCAGGCCTCGAACCAGAGGCAATCGTCCCGCTCCGCCGCCAGATTCTCCGCATCCACGGCGGAGAGGCCGTACTCGCCCACGTACCGCGACCGGCGGGCGAGCGGCGGCTCGACCAGCTCGGCCTTCAGCCGCGCAAGCCAGGCCGCGTCGATCTCCACCGGGACCAGGTCCGGATCCGGGAAGTAGCGGTAGTCGTGGGCATCCTCCTTCTCCCGCTGCAGCTTCGTCTCCTGCCGCTCGTCATCCCAGCCCCGGGTGCTCTTCATCCCGCGTCCCATCACGCGACCGTCGCTCCTCCAGGCCTCCACCTGCCTGCGGGCCTCGTGCTCGATCGCGCCCTTGACGGCACGGAAGGAGTTGAGGTTCTTCACCTCGACCACGGGCGTGCGCACCTCGCTGCCATCCTCGAGCGTGATCGCCACGTTCACGTTGGGCTCGAAACGCATGTGCCCCTTCTGCATGACCCCTTCCGTGACCCCCAGGAAGCGGCAGAGGTTGCGGAGCTCCTGCGCGAAGGCGACCACCTCGTCGGCGGTGCCGAAGTCCGGGGCGGTCACGATCTCCAGCAGCGGCGTGCCCGCACGGTTCAGGTCGACCAGGCTGCCGTCGTAGTGGAAGCCGCCCGGCAGCTCGTGGCCCAGCTTGCCGGTGTCCTCCTCCAGATGGGCGCGGATGATGCCGATCCGCCGCGTGCCGCCCTCGACCGGCAACTCGAAGAAGCCGTCGCTGCAGAGCGGCTGGTCGTACTGACTGATCTGGTAGCCCTTGGGCAGGTCCGGGTAGAAGTAGTTCTTCCGATCCCAGCGGCAGCGCTTCGCGATGGTGCAGTGCAGTGCCAGCCCGACCAGGGCCGACATCTCGACCGCCCGCCGGTTCATGACCGGCAGCGTGCCGGGAAGGGCCGCGACCAGCGGATCCACCAGGGCGTTGGGTTCTCGTCCCTCGAACTCGGGATTGGCCGGATTGGGCGCCCGCGTGAACATCTTGCTGCGCGTGGCCAGCTCCACGTGGATCTCCAGACCCACGATCAGGCGCGTCGAGCGGATGGCCGGTGAGGCGACGGTCACCGCCGGATCATAAAGTGCCACGATGACCATGGGATCCCGCCGACTGCTGCTCCTGCTGACCATGATCGCCGCCTGCGGCTCGGAACCCGAGCGGGTGCCCTCGCTGACGCGGCCCTCGCCCGTCGCCGAGGCTCCAGCGCCGGCAGCCGTGCCGGGGCGGACGGCCGCGGTCGCCGACGAGGGTCCGGCTCGCGCCACCATGAGCCGAGGCCGCGCGGCTCCGTCGCCGGAGCCGGGACCCACGGTTCTCCCGACCGCCTCGTCGGCGGACACCCGGGAGCCGGACGCCCTGCGAACGAGCACCCCCTGGTGCCGACCCGCCGGTCCCCTGAACGTGACGGTGGCGCCGCGCAAGGCCCGTGGCCCGCTCTCGCTCGCGGTGATCGATCGTGACGGGCGCGCCCTGGCTGAACTGAGCGTGATTCCGGGAGAGATGAATCTTCTCGCCCTGGTGCCCTCGCTTCGGGACGTGGATCGGACCGTCTGGGTGCAGCTCATGGAAGGCGAGCAGCCGGTGGGCGCTCCGCTCTGGATCACGCCCATGCGAGCACCGCCCGCCGTTCGCACCGTGACCTCGATCCGGACCTCCAACCAGCAGCCCTACACCCGCGTGATCGGCTGGGGCGATCGCGCCTTGGATCCCGCCGATCCCGAGACGGCACAGGCCATGCCCGCCTGGCGGCCGCCGGACTCGGTGGTCACCGGCGGCTACCGGGTCGCGTTGGCCAGGGACGCCGTGCTCCGGACCTCGCTCGGCGAGATGCGCGTGGTGCTGGCACCGGATGCGGCGCCCGCGACGGTGGACAACTTCCTTCGCCTGGCGGAGGCGGGCTTCTACGACGGAACCCCGTTCCACCGCGTGGTGCCGCTGGACCGGGAGGGCAAGCCATTCGTCGTCCAGGGCGGTGATCCCACGGGGACCGGCGACGGCGGCCCCGGATGGAACCTGGCCCTGGAGCCCAGCGACCTTCGGCATGACCGCGGCGTGCTGGGCATGGCTCGAGGCGACGAGCCCGACAGCGCCGGCAGCCAGTTCTACGTGGCCCTGTCGCGCGAGGGCACCGCCCGCCTGGATGGGCAGTACTGCACGTTCGGGGCCCTGCGTTCGGGTTGGGAGACGCTCGACGCGATCGCGTCGACGCCGATCGGCGATGCGGCCACCGGCCGACCCAAGGAACCGCCCATGATCGAGCGCGTGGAACTGGTGCCCGCGATGCCGCGCTCGCCGGGCGTTCCAGCACGAGCGGCGACGCCGAGCGCCCCGATCACGCCTTCTTCGTCGGCTCCGGCGCGGTGACCTTGGTCATCTTGGGCAGCCCGCCCGTGGGGCGGCCATTCCGATCGACGGGAACTGCCGCGATCTTCTTCACGATCTCCATGCCCTTGGTCACCTGACCAAAGCCGGTGTACTGGCCATCGAGGTGCTGGCACTGCTCGCGGGTGAGGCAGATGAAGAACTGGCTGCCGCCGCTGTCCGGGTGAGCGCTCCGGGCCATGGAGAGCGTGCCGGGCTGGTGCGGACGCTTGTTGAATTCCGCCTTCACCTGCCATCCGGGACCGCCCGTGCCGGTGCCCTGGGGGCAACCGCCCTGGATCACGAAACCCGGGATGATCCGGTGAAAACCGATCCCGTCGTAGAAGCCCTTGCGGGCCAGCTTCTGGAAGTTGGCGACATGGCCGGGAGCCACGTCATCCCACAGTTCCACCTCGATGTCGCCGAACTCCGTGCCGATGGTCGCGGTTGGGTATGCCATGGAGGCAACTGTACCGCCCCGGAACGTGTCGGGCTCAGCGACCGAGCGACTTGCCCGACTGCCGGGGGGCGAAGCCCGAGGGCAGCAGGTAGGCCCGGCCCTGGAAGCGGGTCACGGAGCCGCTGAGGATCACCTCGAACGGGCCATGCTGGCCGCGTGCCGCACGCTCGAGCCGCTCGAGCACCTGCCCCGGAAGCAGCGTCGCCTCTCGCTCGCCGATCTCGCCACGACTGCTCTCGAACACGAAGCGCCAGCCACCGGTGAGCGGATCCCGGGTGACGATGCCCAGTCGATCCTGCACGCTTCGATCCGAATCCAGCCAGGGCCGCTCCCGAAGCGGATCGATGGAGCCGTGCGGTCCGGCCTGTCGTTCCGCCTCGCGCGAAGCCTGCACCGCCTCGTCCGGCATGTCGAGCGAACGCGCGGCCTCGCCCACCCGCTCCAGGAGACGTCGCTCCACCTCGTCGGAAGCCACGTCGCCCGACGGCGAGAGAGGCCGCTCCGCCGCCTGCTTGCGAACCTCGGGCAGGACGGGCATCCACCGGATGCCGAACGCCGGGCGACTCTCCTCGGTTCGGGGCTTCCACGCCATGGCCTCGTCCGTGTCGACGGTCTGCGATGGCGCGGGGGCCACGGCACCGGGCGGTCGAAGCACGGGACGAGCGCCGCGAGCCGCGAACTCCGCGACCGGAACCACCATCCACGGCAGCACCGCGTTGCGCTCCCGGTACAGCGTCACCGTGCCGGTCAACTCGAAACGGGCCTCCCCGCCGGGCGGCAGCGACTCGAAGCGACGAACCATGTCCTCCAGGGCCACTGCCGGCAGGACGTCCAGTTCCCGATCCGCCTCGCCCTCGAACGCGTCACGCAGACGGAAGCACCAGCCTCCATCGCCCCGACCGGGCACCAGCGTGCCCTGCACGCGAGTGAGCACGGCTCCCTCCGCCAGCGGAGGTGGTCGGGTCCCCACCTCGGTGGCACGGGCGGACGCCGCAAGCGTGAGCAGGGCAAGAAGTCCGGGAATCCGCACGGGGGGAAGCATACGGAAACGCGCCCCAGCCGATTGACGCGGCGAGCCCGTGCGGCCACCATGGAGGGTCCTGGCCGGCCGTGTACCCAAGTGGCCCAAGGGAACGGATTGCAAATCCGTGATTCGTGGGTTCAAATCCCACCACGGCCTCTGCGGGCGGCGCCTCCGGCGTCGCCCGCTGCGTTTTTCAGGGGCAATCCCCGAACATGAGGAGCAGGCTGCCGATGTCGCCCGCGTCCACCGTGCCGCTGCCGTCGAGATCGCCTTCGCAGCCTGGCGTGCCTCCACCGCAGTCGCCGAAGAGGATCAGCAGGCTGCCGATGTCGCCCGCATCGACGATGGCGCTGGCATCGATGTCCCCGGGGCACGCCGCCGCCACCTCGTGACGGATCACGTTGAAGCCACCGGAGGCGATCACCTGGTGCAGGGTGCCCGCCGGCATGAGCTGGCCGTTGGCCTCCTGGTCGTAGTTCGTGCCCCAACCCACCCAGGTGCCGTCGCTCCGCCGGGCCAACGCGTGGTCGGCGCCCGATCGGATCTCCACGAACGTCTGCCCCGCGGGCGCGGTGGGCACGCCCGTGACCTGATTGAAGTAGTCGTCGCCCCACGCGCGCACCACGCCATCGCTGCGGAGCGCAACCGAGAAGGTCCCGGCCAGGCTCATCTGGGTCCACGTGGTCCCGGCGGGCAGCGCAGGAATGTCCATCTCGCCGTAGAGCTGGATGCCCCAGCCCCGCAGCTGTCCGTCGCTTCGCAGCGCCAGCGTGGTTCGATAGCCCACGCCAAGGTCCGTGTACGTGACGCCCGCGGGCAGCGAAGGCACCGTGAGAATGGTGGCCTGCTGCGAGACGTTGAACACGGGCTGGTTGGCGCCCCAGGCCACGATCTGGCCATCATCGCGAAGGGCCGCGCCGTGGAAGAAGCCGACGGCACCCTTCACGTACCTGCGCCCCGCCGGCAGCGTGGGCACGTTGGCCTGCCCAACGCTGTTGCGTCCCCACGAGATCAGCTGCCCCTGGTTGGTCAGGCCCAGGAAGGTCAAGCCCCAGCCTCCGAAGACCTTCTCGAAGGTCACGCCGGGATCCGGGAACGGCGCCGAGGAGACCTCGCCGTTGGCGTCGTAGCCCCACGCACCGATGGTGCCGTCCGGCATGACCACCGCGACGGTCCGCCGCGTGCTGCCGACATGGATCGGATTCACCACCCAGGATGGGACGTTCGTCTGCCCGTAGCTGTTGTCTCCCCAGATGGTGAGCTGGTCCTCCGCCGAGGCGGCGAGGCTCAGGAACGAGGCGAGACCGGCGACCAGTTGGCGGCGATGCTTGCAAATCATGATGATTGAAAATAACCCGACCTGCGGGTCCCGTGGAAATGAAAACCGGAAGTTTCAACCGATTGAGCGGCCCAGGGCCGGAAACCGCAAACCCGGAACGGCCCTCCGGGATCAGCCAAAGAGCAGCAGGAGAACCCCGATGTCACCCGCATCGACCTCACCGCTGCCGTCGAGGTCCTCGGGGCACGCTCCCGCGCACGAACCGAAGCGGATGAGGAGAACGGCGATGTCGCCGGCATCCACGGAGCCGCTCTGGTCGAGGTCGCCATAGATGCCGCCGCCGATCTCCACGGTCAGGTTCACGGTGACGTTGCGGGCCTGCTCCCCCGCCGCCGTCTCGTCGCTGGTGCGCACGGTCGCCGTGGTGGCGTAGGTGCCTGGGGTGGCACCCGCGGAGTTGAAGGCGAAGCGAAGGGTGCGGTTGCCCGTGGTCAGGCCGGCACCAAGACCCTGCGTCATGGAGAACCGCGACGCCGAGGCGCCGCTGAACGTGACCGAATCCACGTCGAGCTTCGACTGGCTGGCGTCGTAGCCCACGTTGCGGATCAGGCCATCGACGGTCAGGCTTCCCGTGTCGGGCGAACCGCTGAGGGAGAGGCTGGCGGTGTCCACGTCGGTCGTGGCATCGAGCGAGGGATTGCTGGGCCGGATCACGCTCACGCTCACCGGCAGCGACACCGACGGCGGCTCCACGGCCTCGCTGGAACTGGACACCGTGACGGTGCCCGTGACCGTGCCGGCCGTCGTGGTGTTCAGGTTGACCGAGACGCTGGTCATGGCTGGCGCGAGCGCCGCGATGCCCGAAGCCGTGCCCGTCACCCCACCGGTGCAACTGACCGCGTACGCCATGTCATCCACCCCGGAGGCGTGCACGTACGGGGCCACGTTCTGGATCTGCACGCTCAGGGGCACGCTGGTGCCTCGGATGGCCTTGGCGGGCACGGTCGAGGTGAACTGGGCCGACAGCTTGGCCGGCACCTGGAACTCGAGCAGCTGCGGAATGTGGTCCGCGGCCAGCCAGAGGGCGTCCGCGAGATCGTTGGAGCGGGTGAGCTGTCCCGGGAAGTACGCGTTGTTGCCCGCGTTGATGTCGGTGTTGTAGTGGGCGCCGTCGTTGCCCACCGCGCGCATGGTGCTGGCCAGCATGGAGAAGCCCTGGCCATCCGCGGCTCCGACGCTGGGCACGATGAAGTCGAAGCGGTCGTCCAGACCGCCGCCGACCAGCCCCCCCGGCGGCGAGAGTGCCGGAGCCTGCGTGTGTCGGATGGCGCCGGCGCTGCCCACCCAATTGGAGGTGCCGTACGGATCGACGCCCTGGCCATTGCCGGCGGCCATGAGCGTGACATAGGCCGGCTCGGTGTTGGTGTACACGTTGTAGTCGCCGGTGTAGACGATGGGCGTGCCCGCCCCGAGCGCGTTCGCGTCGTTGCGGATGGCGGTCATGCCCGTGTTTCGCTCGTTCTCGTTGCTCGATCCGCTGCTCGCCTTCAGGTGCGAGCCATAGACGTAGATGCGGGCCCTGGCGTCGCTGTACCCGTTGAGCTGCAGGAGCCAGCGATCGGTGAAGCGACTGGCACCGGTGGCGATGTCCTTGTGCCCGGAGACGATCTCGGTGAACCGGTCGCTCCGGTAGTACATGGCCTGCGCACCGCCCACGCCGTTCTCGCTCTGGTTGGTGAAGCGGGCCAGGGTGTAGGTGACGCCTGGAGGAGCGCTGGCATTGATCGCGTTCGTCAGCGCCGTGAAGGGCTGGTCGGAGGTGATCGAGCTGTTCGAGGTGATCTCGTCCACCTCGTTGAAGGTCATGATGTCGATCGGCTGGGCCCAGCCTGGCTTGTCATCGGCGTGCATGGCCGCCAGCACCTGCTGCAGGGCCGCCATGTTGCCGGCCCCACCCACCACGTTCCAATGCATGACGCGAACCTGGGCCGCGGCGGATCCTGCACAGGCCAGAACCATCGCCGAAGCCAACTGTCTGGCCGTGGAGCGGGTCATCCGGTTCCACTGTAGCCCCAAACGCCCCCTCTCCAAGAACGATGGCCCCCGTTTGGTGAAACTGGCCCGGCGATCCCGGGTATACCTTGGCTTTCCCGGGTGCCCATCGGGCTCCGGGACGCGCTCTCGGACCTCCCACGGAGAAACCTGAACCATGTTGCGCCTCTTCGCCGCCATCGCCCTGCTCGCCTGCACCCTGACCGCCCCTGCCCAGCAGGTCGATGCCCAGGAGTTCACCCTGGACAACGGCATGAAGTTCCTGCTGGTGCCCCGCTCCGACCAGCCCAACGTGATCGCCGCCGGATGGCTGGCCAAGGTGGGCAGCGTCAACGAGCGACCGGGCATCACCGGCATCAGCCACTTCTTCGAGCACATGATGTTCAAGGGCACGAACACCATCGGCACCCGCGACGCGGCCAAGGACGCCGACTACCGCGCCAAGCAGAAGGACCTGCGGGACCGGATCAACGCCATGACCTGGGGCGAGCAGTACCTCCGCTTCTTCCGGGGCGAGATCGACGACGCCTGGAACCCCGCCAACGACACCCCGGCGCTCAAGGACCTGCGGGCCCAGCTGAAGTCGCTCATGGACGCCCAGCAGGGTCGGGGCATGGGCGAGGCACTGGCCGGGCTCCGCAAGGAGCTTGCGGGCACCACGGATGCCGCGAAGGCCGAGGCGCTCAGGAAGCGGATCGGCGAGGTCGAACTCCAGCAGGCCGCCGTGGGCAGCATCGTGAAGGACGAGTTCGACCAGGTCTACACCCGGAACGGTGGCAGCGGCATGAACGCCTTCACCAGCCACGACCTGACCTTCTACTTCATCAACGTGCCCAGCAACAAGTTCGAGCTCTGGGCCTGGATGGAGAGCGACCGGCTGGCCGACAGCGTGTTCCGCGAGTTCTACAGCGAGCGCGACGTGGTGCACGAGGAGCG
>RFOC01000077.1 GCA_009926815.1 Planctomycetota bacterium | reverse complement strand
GAGGCCGCCTGCCTGTCCTGGGCTTCCTTTCCGTCGGCCGTGGTCGACGCGACGCTGGACTTCTGCGCGGCATCGGCGATCGCCGCATCCAGCAGGGAATCCGCGGGCGACTCGATCCAACGGAGCATGAGGCTGGTGCGGATCGCTGGATCGGTCGAGGCCCGGGCCTGTTCCAGCATGGGCTTCAAGGCCGCCAGACGCGTGGCAGGCAGCACCATGAGCGCCCACGCCTGAGCCGATGGTGCAAGCCTTCCCCATCCCGCATTGACCGCGGCCCAACCTCGCTCGATCTCCGCGGGATCCAGTTTCACCATGAAACGGTTGCGATCCCTCTCCCCGGCCTCGGTAGTGCCGGACGTGGATTCGGGCTCGGCGACCTGGTCCAGGGCCATGGCCAGGGAGACCAGCCTGGCCACGTCCTCCGGATGATCAGGATGCGTGATCTCGCTGATCGAATCCTCGATCCAGCCCTTGGTGACCTCCATGGAGGGCATGCTCACCACCTTGGTCTCCGCCGAGGCTCCCAGGAAGCCACGGAACATGGCGTTCTCGGTGACCCTGAAGTTGGTGTACATGCGGGCTCGCACATAGAGACCCGAGACGGCGTGACTGAGCAAGTCGTCGAACACGGGCGTTCGTGCCACGTCGACCGTGAACTTCATGGTCTGGTTGGGCTGCAGTCGAAGCGTCCGATCGATCGGGATGATCACCGGGGAGGGGAAGGTGGTTGGCTGCGAGGCTGGCGTGATCTCGAACTGCAGTGCCGCTCGGGTCTCGATGGGACCCGTGGGGGTGAGTGAAAACGTGCCGCCCGAACGGTTCGAGAGCGTCACTTGCAGGGCCTGACGGCCGAAGATCCCGCCTTCGACATCGAGATCCAGGTTGCAGGTGATCATCCGCCCTTCATCCGTAGCCAGCTTCCACACGTAGGTCGGCATGCCCCTGACCGCCTCGCGAATGGCCAGACCCTGCGCGGAGGGTTCCACCGGTTCGGGTCGGATGCGCCAGAGGCAGTCCGCCGCATAGAGACCGAAGGCGTTGTCACGATTGGCCCGCACCACGCCCACCAGCGTCCGTTCCGCCTCCTCCTTGCGACCGAGAGCCTGCAACGCCAGACCAAGGCCGATCTTGGCGACCGCGTCCTGTTCGGCGATCGGTTCGAGATCACCGATCGCCCCCTCGGAGAAGGTTCCCCTCAGCTTGGCCCAGCCCGAGAAACGGGCCTTGGCCCGGTCGCTCAATGGCTCCACCTTGTCCACGGCGTCCAGGAGTGGCTGGACCTTGCTGGAGTCGCCGATCGTCGCATGCAGCATCGCCTGCTGCAGGTCGATGGCCGACTCCGATGCGGGATCACCCGCCACCGCGGACCGCTCGGACTCCAGGCTGCTGATCGCCGATCGCATGGCCCGCTGGGCATCGGGCAACTGACCACTGGAGGCCAGCGCCGCATGGATGCTGTGGAGGGAGGAAGGCAGTGCCACCAGACCCCGACTGCGGGCGGCGGGCCCGGCCGCCCCTCCGGCCGCTTCGCTGGCCTGCTGCAGCAGGGCGGTGTCCATTTCCGCCTGACGCTCGGTGGCAAGTTCACTCGCCTTGGCGTGCTGGCGCATGCCCCACAGGGCAAGCATGCGCTCCGAGATCAGTCCATCGATGCGATCGATGACGAAGTCCTTCCGAGCCGCCTTCACGGCGATCGCCAGCAGGCTCTCGGCCTCGGTATAGAGGCCCTCGGCCATGCAGAGGCGAGACAGTGACGTCAGGCTCGGGATGTTGGTGGGTTCGGCGGCGATGGCCGCCACCAGGGCCTTGGCCAGCTCGGCCGGAGGAACGTTCGAGGAGGCCGCGATGCCCGCGAGGGCCTCCGCAGGCGGTGGATACGAGGGATCGCACAGGAACGACTCCCGCATCGATCGCTGCGCCTCGTCCATCTGGCCCGCTCGGCGCTCGAGCAGCGCACGGTCGAACAGCAGTCTCGCGTCCATGGCCCGACCGTCGATGGCGCTGCGCTTCTCGCGCAACTCTCCGGAAAGCGCCTTCTCGTAGGCCGCGACCCGGGCCTCGCGGGTGCGCTGTCGCTCGATCGCCTGCGTGAGCATGGAGAGCCAGATGACCGGATCGGGCGGCTCGAAGCGGGAAAGCCTCTTCGCGGCCTCCTGACTGGCCGCGACGGCCTCGGGGAAGCCGTCACCGGCGGATTCCGAGATCTCCAGCAGCACTCGCCAGCCGTCGGCGTCCTTGGGTGTCATCTCGGCCGCCTCGCGGGCCAGGTCGACGGCCCCCTCGAAACTGGTGGCCGAGGGCGTGTCCGGCTCCGCCACCAGGCGGATGGCTGCCCGGCTCCAGGCCTCGCTCAGGCGAATGCGGGATTCGACATCCACCACGTCCGGGGCCACGCCCAGAGCCGATCCGACCGCCAGAAGGGCCATTCCATGCATCATTCAAGGAGTGTAGCCCTTGCAGCGTTGACACTTGATCATCGACCGGGGTAGCGTTCCTCTCTCCCATGTCGCTCCGAACCCTCTGTGCCGCACTGGTGCTGGCCATGGCTTCCCCAGCCCTGTCCGACGCTCCCCCGAAGACCTTCACCACGGAGCAGCTGTCCATCTCCGCCGCCCCAGCCGCCGGGAGCGCCGAGTTCAAGGCGATCGCGGACGCCGTGAGGGGCTGGATGGGCCAGGTCACCTCGGGCGATCCAGCCAAGGTCAAGGAGGCCCGCAAGGAACTCAGCGGATCCCTTCGCAAGCCGGAGGCCACGCCCGTGTTCCACCGGGTGTTCTTCGAGATCGCCTCGCCCGAGGTGAGCAAGGTGCTCGGCTCTGGCGATGCCTATCGCGCCTCCAACGCCCTCATGGTGATCCGCTGGGTGCGCACGCCGGAGGCCTTTGAACTGGTGCGACAGCAGTGCGATGCTCAGCGGCAGAAGGACGTCCGCATCCGCGCCGCTGCGGCCAACCTGCTGCCGGCGATGGTCGATGGAGGCTGCGTGCCACCCGCCCAGCTCGATGTGGCGGGCAGTCGCCTGGCCGAGCTGGCCAGCACCGAGACCGAATGGGTGGTGGTCGCGCAGGAGATGGCCGCGCTCTCCCGCCTGGCCTCGATGGCCAGCGAGGCCAAGATGGGTCCTCAGGCAGCCGCCATCCGTCTGGACCTGATCAAGGCGCTCGGCGCCGCCGTCCAGCGCATGGGTGATGGCAAGGACAAGTCCGCCGCGCCAGCCTGCTATCGAGGCCTGATCGCGGTGCGTGACCAGGTCATGCTGATGAACCAGGGCGAGACCGCCAAGGCCGCGGAGAAGCTGACCCCCATCCTGCAGCGGGTGGAATCGATCCCCGAAGCCAAGGGCGACGAGGTCTCCGGCGACGAACTCGAGTGGCGAGGTGCCCGGAAGGTGGCGGACACCCTGAAGAAGCTGCTGGCGTCCCGCGGAGCCCGCTGACGGCCCGCGTCCGACGCCGCCATGCGCCTCGTCGGACCCCTTCTGCTGCTGCTGGCCCTGCTGCTGACCGCCGTGTGGCTGGATCGCTCGCCGCCCCGGGCGGATCTGGTCCTGGCCCATCCAGCCGAGGCGTTCACGCTGGATCCCCAGCGTCTCTCGCACCAGCACGACGTGCGCACGTCGCGCGCCCTCTTCGAGGGACTGACCGAGATCGATGGCGTCTCGGGTGAGCCGGTGCCGGCCGCGGCGGAATCCTGGCGCTGCAGTCCGGATGGCCTGACCTGGACCTTCCGGCTGCGACCCGATCTCGCCTGGAGTGACGGCACGCCGCTGGAGGCGCGGGATTTCGTCTACGCATGGCGACGCGCGCTGCTGCCTGACCTGGCCTCCGACTACACGGGCTTCCTCATGCCCATCCGCGGCGCTCGGGCGTTCTTCGAGTGGCGGACCGCGGAGCTGCAGGCCTTTGCGCAGACCTCGGGCGGTGCCGAGGCCGCCGAGTCGCTCTGGAAGCGATCGCTGCAGCGGTTCGACGACACCGTGGGACTGCATGCACCGGATGCGAGAACGCTGGTGGTGCAGCTGGAACGTCCGGTGCCCTACTGGCCCGACCTGTGCGCCTTCCCCACCATGTTCCCCGTGCCCAGGCATGTGGTCGACCGCTTCACTCGCCTGAGCCCGGTGACCGGCATGCTCCAGCAGGATGCCGGATGGACCAAGGCGGGCACCCTGGTGAGCAACGGGCCCTACACGCTCGTGGCATGGCGGCCCAAGCGGCTGATCCGTCTCGAGCGGAATCCACGTTTCCGAGGCGCTGGGGAGGTCGCCGCAGGATCGATCGACATCGTGCCCATCGAGGACCCCAACACCACGGTGCTCGCCTTCGAGAACGGCGCCGTGGACTGGGTCACCGACACGCTGGCCGAGTATCGCGGCGACCTGCTGGATCAGGCACGGGCTGGCGATCGCACCGACCTGCATGTGCTCGACGCGTTCGGCACCGACTTCTTCAGCTTCAACTGCAGGCCCACCCTGGCCGATGGACGGCCGAACCCCTTCGCCAAACCGGGTGTCCGACGGGCCTTCGCCCTCAGCGTGGATCGTCAGGCCCTGGTCGATCGCATCACGCGACTGGGCGAGCGCGTGGCGACCACGCTGGTGCCTCCGGGCTCGATCCCGGGCTATGCCGGGCCGAAGGGCCTGGGCCTGGATCCGGAGCGTGCCCGCGCAGAGATGCAGTCGGCGGGCTGGCGCCGCACGAGCTCGGGATGGGTGGACGCCATGGGCGATCCCTTCCCCACGGTGGAGGTGCTCTATGCCACCAACAGTCCGCGCTACCGCGACCTGAGCACGGCGCTCACCGACATGTGGATGCGCGAACTGGGCGTGCCGTGCGTCACCCGAAGCCTGGACCCCCGCGGCTTCCGCGATGCGCTGCAACGCGGCGACTTCATGGTCGCCCGAGGCGGCTGGTACGGCGACTACGGCGATCCGACCACGTGGCTGGATCTCTCGCGACGCGAGGACGGCAACAACGATCGGGGATTCGACCTGCCGGCCTATGACTCGCTGCTGGATCAGGCCGCGAGCGAGCTGGATCCCGCGCGGCGGCTGGGCATCCTCGCGGAGGCGGAGCGACTGCTCATGGACGAGCAGGTGCCCGTGCTGCCGATCTGCCACTACGTCACCGTCTACATGTACGAGCCGACCCGGCTGGAGGGCATCAGCCGACATGCGCGGCTGGAGCAGTATCCCGGTCGACTGCGGCGAAGGACGCCCTGAGCCCGGGGCATCGGGGCAGTTCCGCCCTCAGGCCTGGCCAAGCCGGATGCGGGGATCCACCCACGCATAGAGCAGGTCCACCACCAGATTGAGCGAGGCGACGAGGAATCCATAGGTCAGGGTGATGCCCATGACCAGCGTCAGGTCCTTGCCGAGCACCGCATCCACGAAATGGCGACCGAGCCCCGGGACCGCGAAGACCTTCTCCACCACGAAGCTGCCCGTCAACGCCATGGCCGTGGCGGGTCCGAGCCAGCTGAGCACCGGCAGCATGGCGTTCCGCAGCGCATGACGCGTGGCCGCTCGCATCCGGGAAAGTCCCTTGGCGCGCGCCGTTCGCACGTGGTCGCTGGCCATCTGCTCGATCATGCCCACCCGCGTCATGCGCGCGATGGTCGCGGCGAAGGGCAGCGAGAGCGCCAGGGCCGGGAGCAGCAGCTGTCCCGGCGACCCCCAGCCCCCGACGGGAAACCACCGCAGGCGCGCAGCGAAGATCATGAGCAGGGCCGCGCCGATCACGAAGCTCGGCACGCTCACGCCCACCATGGCCAGCAGCTGCGAGATCGCGTCGGCCCAGCCTCGCGGGTGAAGACCACCCAGCGTGCCCGCGACCAGTCCGATCGCCAGCGCCAGCAGCATGGCCGCCGCACCGAGCGTCACGCTGACCGGAAGAGCGTCGCGCAGGATCTCGTTCACGGTCCAGTCGGGTTGACGCAGGCTCGGTCCCAGGTCGAACGGGCGATCCGCCTTCCCCAGCATCCAGCTCACGCCGCTCGCCCGGCCCAGGTATTCCAGGTAGAACGACACCGGATCATCCAGGCGGTACTGCCGACGCATGGCCTCGACCACCTCGGGCGGCGGCCGCCGACCCTCGGGACTCTCCATCGGGTTGCCCGGGGCCAGCCACGCCAGCGCGAAGGTCAGCGTGTAGATGGCCAGCAGCAGCGGCGGAAGGACCAGCAGGCGTCGGAGGAGATAGGGCACCATGCGTGGCCTTGACGGGTGCACCTTACACTCCGGCGGCCCCATGGCTCGTCCAACCTCTTGTCTCGGGCTTGCCTGGCTCGTCCTGAGCGTGTCTGCGCTGGCAGGGTGCCACACCACCGAGGGACCGGCTTCGCTGCGGATCGACGGCGGCGATTACGACCGCGCCTTCGCCGCCTGCCTGGAGGTCGGACGTGAACTGGACATGCCGCCAGCCCTCGCTGACCGCGGAAACGGCATCATCGAGACCGAGCCCCGGACCATGGGAAGCCTTCTGGAACCATGGCGCATGGACACGTCCGGCCCCGAGCAGGGCCTGGAGAGCACGCTGCAGTTCCAGCGTCGGCGCGTTCGCTTCGTCTTCCTGCCCGAAGGCTTCGAGCCGCCGGAGATCGACGGCAAGGCCGACTTCGACGGCGGAGCGCGTCCGGGCTCCCCGGTGGATGCCGATCGGTTCGATCTGGAGCGTCATCCCGGACCACTGGAACTCCGATGCGTGGTGGTGATCGAGCGGGGCTTCGTCCCCGGCATCCGCCCCAGCACCTGGTCCTCCACCCTGGCCACCCAGTCGTCCGATCCACCGCCGCAGGGAAAGCCGGACGGCACGGTGCGAAGGCCCACGACATGGACCGCCGTCGGCCGGGACGACGCGGCGGAACGCACGCTGCTCTCGCGGGTGCAGGACCGGCTGGTGGAGGATGAACCTGCCTCCGAGGATCAGGTCACTTCAGCCCGGCCAGCCGACGCACCGTCATCATGAAGTTGCGCCGCAGCGCCGCGTGCATGAGCACGGTGGTCGTGGTGTAGCCCGCGACCGAGATCACGCAGCCCACCGCGAAGGCGATCAGCATGGCCTCGGGCCTCACCAACTGGCCTGGAATGGCGCTCGCGGGCGACACCGCGGCCCACGCCAGGTTCACGGGCGTCAGGCAGGTGATCACCGGACCGACCCAGGGAATCTCGCGACCCGTGGCCAGACCGCAGAGGCCCAGGACCAGGACCGTGGCGGCCACCACGCCCATGGCTCCCACCGTGCTGCCAATCACCCCCCGGCTGCCGACGCTCCACGAGAGTCCGCACATGCACGCGAAGGCCATGAAGGCGGCGAACGAGGGACCGAAGACGACCGCCGCCGGCACCAGCACCAGAGGCTCGGCGATGGTCGAGGTGCCCACGATCGCCGGCGTGGTCACGGACGCGGCACCCAGACCGCCCGCGGACACGTACGCCGCCCCCAGCAGCAGGGACAGCGTGGGCGCGGCCAGCGCGGGCCAGAGCGCGGCCAGCAGACCCCGCAACTTGCCGGCGAGATAGGGACCGGGCTGGATCGGCGTGGTCAGCAGGATGTCCAGCGAGCCATCCTCGCGCTCGCGGCTCACCGCGGTGGCGCTGGCGCTGATCGCGACCAGCAGGGCCAGCACCACCTCGCCCATGACCAGGCCACCCAGCGCCAGCCGGGTGGAGCGCGTGTCCAGGCTTCCGGATCGATGCATGAGCAGGATCGCGATGGCGGCGGCCATGCCGACGCCGAGCACCACCCACCGACCGATGCCCGCCAGGGGCGTGGACACGCGCAGGCTCGCCTCGCGCCAAGCCACCGGGTTCTGCCACACGCGGCGCGGTGGTCGCTCGCCCTTCCCGCTCACCCGGCGAAGGAATCGCGACAGACCGCCCGTCGACGCCTCGCTCCTGGCGCCCACCAGCCGGACGCGAAGCGTGGCGACGGCCAGCAGCAGGAGCGAGGCCAGGCTGGCACCGATCGTCATGGCCAGCAGCGGACGGCCCAGCCACAGCCGCTTGAGCCAGCCGGCCTCGGCGGGCCCCAGATCCCACGGGCGGTACGCGTCGGCGTTGAGCTCGCTCCGCAGGGCCAGGAAGGGATTCAGCGGCGTCATGATCGTGGTGTGGACGTCATCCAGGCCCACGCCCACGGGCTGCTGCATGGCCCGATCGGCGGCCGCGGTGGCGAAGAGCGTGAGCACGGTGGCGGCGTAGAAGGCCACCACGCCCCGCTTGCCCGCGCTTCGCATGACCCCCAGCGACACGGCCACGCTTCCCAGGAAGAGAGCGCTGCACGCGCTCACCCCCAGGCTGGCCAGCACGCTGCCGGCACGGACCCCACCGAAGATCCGGACAAGGATGCAGAGCGGAAGCCCCGAGAGCAGCAGTGCCAGGGCGAAGAAGAGACGGCCCACCAGGTTGCCCAGCACGATCTGCAGGCTGTTCAGCGGCGTGGTGACCAGGATCTCCCATGTGCGGGGGTTGCTCTCCTGGGCGATCGCGCCCGCCATGAACAGCGGCGTCAGCAGGCAGATGGCGGCCAGTTGCCCATAGCTGATCAGCGTGAACGCCTTCGCGCCATTCTGGGCCATCTCGCGAAGCGAGCCA
>RFOC01000076.1 GCA_009926815.1 Planctomycetota bacterium | reverse complement strand
CATCCCGGTGTCGATCGTGGGCACCTTCGCGGTCATGGCCGCGGCCGGCTTCAGCATCAACACGCTCACGCTGCTGGGCCTGGTGCTGGCCATCGGCCTGGTGGTGGACGACTCGATCATCGTGGTGGAGAACGTCTACCGGCAGCTGGAGCTGGGCGCCCCCAACGGCGTGGTGGCGGCCGAGCGGGCCATGAAGGAGGTGGCGGGACCCATCGTGGCCACCAGCAGCGTGCTGCTGGCCGTGTTCATCCCCGCCTCGCTGATGCCCGGCATCACGGGCCAGCTCTACAACCAGTTCGCCCTCACCATCGCCTTCAGCATTGCGCTGAGCATGGTGAACTCGCTCACGCTCTCGCCGGCCCTGTGCGCCGTGTTCCTGGACAAGCCGCACGAGACGAAGTTCAGGCCCTTCGTGCTCTTCAACCGCGGATTCGACTGGGCCACCCACAAGTACTCGGGCTTCGTGCGCTGGCTGGCGCACCGTTGGTGGATCATCGCGGCCGCGTTCGTCATGGGCGTCTTCGGGGTGGTGCACCTGCTCGAGCGCACGCCGACGGCGTTCATTCCCAACGAGGATCAGGGCTACTACTTCGTGGGCGTCCAGATGCCCTCGGGCTGCAGCCTGGAACGCACGCAGGGCGTGACGAAGAAGGTGCTCGACATCGTGCGGCAGGACACGGCCGTGGTCGACGTGATCGACATCACCGGCTTCAACCTGATCACGAACGTGGCCACCACCAACGCCGCGTTCGTGATCGTGGTGCTGAAGCCGTGGGATGAACGCGACCCGTACACCGAGAACGCGCGTGCCATCATCACGCGAGCCGCCCCCAAGCTGCTGGAGATCCCCGAGGGCACCGCCATGCCCTTCCCGCCGCCACCCATTCCGGGCCTGGGGCAGGTGGCGGGATGGCAGGTGCAGCTGGAGGACGTGAACGGCCAGGGCTTCAGCTTCCTGGCGGGCGCGGCCAACGACTTCATCGAGGCACTGCAGAAGCGGCCCGAGGTGGCCGGCGTCACCACGCCGTTCCAGTCCCAGGTGCCCATGGTGCGCATCGCCATCGACCGAGCCAAGGCCATGAACTACGGGTTGGCCATGAGCGACGTCTTCTCGGCCATGGGCCAGACGCTGGGCCAGTCGTTCATCAACAACTTCAACGAGTTCAACCAGGTCTACAACGTCATGGTGCAGGCCGATGCGGCCAGCCGCATGCGTCTGAGCGACGTCTTCAGGCTGTACGTGCGGAACAAGGACGGCGGCATGGTGCCTCTGGAGACCTTCGCCGACTTCGAGTTCATCGTCGGCACCGACAACGCCACGCGATACAACCTGTACAACACGATCCAGCTCAACGGCTCCACCGGCGCGGGTTTCGGATCGGGCGACGCGATCAAGGCCGTGGAGCAGGTTGCGGACGAGGTGCTGCCCGACGGCGTGAGCTACGAGTGGACCGGCACCACGTACCAGCAGATCGAGGCGGGCAGCTACGCTCCGTTCGTGTTCGTGATGGCGATCGTGGCGGTTTTCCTGCTGCTGGCCGCCCTCTACGAGAGCTGGATCCTGCCGCTGAACGTGCTGCTGGCGGTCACCTTCGCCGTGCTTGGTGCCCTGGTCTACATGCACATCCGCGGGCGAGCGCTCGATGTGTACGCGCAGATCGGCATGGTCATGCTGGTGGGCCTGGCAGCCAAGAACGCCATCCTGATCGTGGAGTTCGCCAAGATGCGCTTCGATCAGGGCGAGTCGGTCATCGATGCCGCGGTGAATGCCTCGCATCAGCGACTTCGGCCCATCATGATGACGGCCATCGCCTTCATCCTGGGCATTGCGCCGCTGGTGGTGGCGGTGGGCGCCGGCGCCAACAGCCGGCAGTCGATCGGGACCACCGTCATGGGTGGCATGATCGGCTCGGCGACCTTCGACCAGCTGGTGGTGCCGGTGTTCTTCGTGATGATCGTGGGCTTCGCGTCCCGGTATGGACTGGTGAAGCGCATGCCTCACGGCGAGCCGCCCATCCAGGAAGGCGCTGGCGCCACTGAGCCGCCCGCGAAGCACTGATCGGCGTTCGCCCGGTCGAGATCCGGGCCCGCGTCAGGTGATCGTCAGCGTCGGCCGCTCGGTCCGGCCCGCCAGCGTTGCCACGCTCACCTGAGCGGCCACCTGCTGGCAGAGCGCATCGAGCGAGGCGCCCATGGCAGGCACTTCCCAGTTCCGCAGGGGCGTGCCTTCGTCGCCGTTGCGGCGGAGGTCCACGTGGATGGGCAGGCCGCCCAGGTACGGCAGGCCCATGGTCTGGGCCATGATCTCGGCGCCACCGCGGCCGAACAGGTCGTGTTCCACGCCATCCGGTGCCGCGAAGAAGCTCATGTTCTCCACCACGCCCAGCACCTCCACCCCCAGGTTCTGGAACATGCGGACGGCGCGCCGCGCGTCATCCTGCGCCACGCGCTGCGGCGTGCACACCACCACGGCGCCGGTCACGGGCAGCAGCTGGCTCATGGTCAGGGCCACGTCGCCGGTGCCGGGCGGCAGGTCGATGATCAGGTAGTCCAGCTCGCCCCAGTCGGTCTGGGTGGCCAGCTGCTTGAACGCGCCGTGCGCCATGGGCCCGCGCCACACCAGCGCCTTGTCCGGGTCGACCAGCTTGCCGATGGTCATGGCCTTGATGCCGTGCACCTCGAAGGGCAGCAGCATGTTGCCACGCGCCCTCGTGCCCACCTGGTCCAGGCCCAGCATGGTGGGCGCGCTCGGACCGTAGATGTCGGCATCGAGCAGGCCCACCTTGCTGCCGAAGCGGGCCAGGCCCACGGCCAGATTCACGGCCACGGTGCTCTTGCCCACGCCACCCTTGCCCGCGCCCACCGCGATCACCTGCTTCACCAGCGGCAGCGGATTGGCCTGATCCTGCGCCTTCTCGTTCGCCTTGCGCACGTCGGCGGTGAACTCGATCTCGATCGTCTCCAGGGTGGTGCCGCAGGCCTTCGCCTTGGCGTGCACCGCGGCCTCCACGTCGGCGCGGATGCGGTCCTTCATGGGGCACGCCGGGGTGGTGAGCTCGATCACCAGCCGGACGCTGTCGCCCCCCACGGCGATGTGCTTGACCATGCCCAGCGTGACGAGGTCCTTGTGGATCTCGGGGTCCTGCACGGTGCGAAGGGCCTGCTCGACGGCGTCTCGATCGAAGGTCATGGGAGGGGGGATGCTAGAAGCCCGTCCCTTCCTTCGCCTGCCGTGGAAACCCCGAAATCCCCCGGGGGCCCTGCAATAGGCCCTTCGCGGCTCCCGTTGGCCCGCCAACGCCGGTCGGAACCCGCGTCGGGTTTCGGCGGCATCGAAAGGAAGGACCCATGCGTCCAGTCACCACGAAGTCCGCCCGTTGCATGGCCGTCGCCGCGATGTTCGGCATCGGCCTGCTCGTCTCTCCAGCCTTCTCACAGGGCGCTGGCGCACCGCCGCCACCGCCGCCGGGCAAGGGCGGCGATCTGGGAGGACCTCCGGTGCCGCCGGGTTCCCGCGAGGGCGATGGCGAGTTCGGCGGTCAGGGCAAGCCCGGCCGCCGCGGTCAGGGCGCGCCCGGCGAGATGCGGGGCCGCATGATGGAGGGCGCGTTGTGGATGCGCACCCTGGAAGGCATGAAGGATTCCATGCCGGCCGACCAGTGGTCCGGCATCGAGAAGGAGCGTGACGCCTTCAAGGCGCAGATGACCAAGTGGCAGGAGGCCAACGGCAAGCGGCTGCGCGAGCTCATGGGCCAGATGCGAGAGGCCCGCGAGAACGGCGGCCAGCCCGACAAGGCCACCTTCGAGGAGATGCAGAAGCTCAACGAGACGCGTCCCAAGATGGAGGAGAGCCAGCAGCGGATCTTCGGCATGCTCACGCCCGAGCAGCAGGACACCTTCAAGAAGAAGCTGGCCGAGAACGAGGCCAAGGCGAGGGAGCGTCGGGGCAACCGCGAGGGCGGCCCCGGCGAGGGTGGACCCGGCAAGGGCCCCCGCGGTGGCAAGGGTGGCAAGGGCGGCAAGGATGCGCCTCCGCCTCCTCCTCCGCCACACGACGGCGACGGCAACCCGCCGCCGCCCCCGATGGACGAGTGACTCTCGAACGACGCACGCATCAAGCGAACGCGGCCGCCCCTGGGGGCGGCCGCTTCGCGTTGGGGCGTTGCGCGATCCGGTCGGCTCAGCCGCCGCCGAACACGCGGATGTCGTCGTAGTTGTCCAGCGATCCCAGGCCGCCCATCGACGTGATGTTCGAGGCCGTGGTCACGTCGGTGACCGGGCTCCGCCGGTTGCCCGGACCGTCCTGGGTGCTGAAGAAGATGCCATCCTTGCCGGCGCTGATCACCAGGAACTTGCCGCGGGGCGTGGCCTGCAGGGGCTTGTCGGCATCGCCGAATCCGGGGTGGCGGAGGAACTGCGCAAAGGTGCGCTTCTTCCGCAGGGCGTCCGTCTGGTCCAGGATGGAGAAGGGTCCGCCCGCGGCGCCGGACTGCGTCTGGTTCACGCTGAGCTGTCCCAGGCCGGTGCTGGTCAGATAGGGCGTGAGGCCGCCGAAGCCCGTGTCGCCGTCGTTGACCACGATGAACTGGGCACGGTCCTTGTTGCTGCCCGCCAGCGGGCCGGTGGCCCGGACGGACCGGATGTACAGCAGGGGATTGCCCCACGCGTCGATCAGGCCTGGAATCTCGTAGTTCTTGGCGCCGTATTCGGCCCCCTTCACCGGCTGCAGGTCGCTGGCCTTGGGAGCGAAGAACGGTGGATAGCGCTTGCCGTTGATGATCGGCCCCTCGCCGACCTTGCCAGGGTTGATCTTGATCTCGTAGGTGTTGTTGGGCGCCTGGGCGCCCGGGATGTTGAAGGACACCACCTCCCAGCCGTTGGCGGTGGTCAGCGCGTCGTACGCCGCGGTGTCCATCTCGCTCTTGCGGACGCCACCACCCATGAGTTCCAGCACCGCGTTCTCGGTGCTGCTGAACTTGGGATCCGCGGCCAGGATGTCCTCGGGCACCAGGCCGGGGTAACGGCCGAACTCCTGCACGAAACTGTCGCAGGCCTTGGCGAACTCCTGCATCAGTCCCGAGGTCTGCGTGGCCTTGGCCCGTTCCTGCACCTTGCCCAGCGCCGGCAGCAGGATGCCCACGAGCAGGGCGATGATGCCGATGGTGACCAGGAGCTCGACCAGGGTGAAGCCGCGACGGTTGGCGTGATGCATGGGAGTGGAAACCTTTGGGAAGGGGTCCGGAAGCGATCCGAAGCGGGCATCCTACGGGTTCCCGACCTCGGGCAGGGAGGCGATCTTTCCCCCGGTCACCAGCTGGCGGAGCCCCTCGTAGACGCCGCACGCCACCGACGTGGCCAGGTTCAGGCTTCGGCAGTCCGGATGGTCGCGCATGGGCTGGCGAAGCGCGTGGCCCTCGCCCTGATGGGCCGTGAGCCAGTCGTGCACCTCCTGCGGGGCGCCATGGGTCTCGTTGCCGAACAGCAGGTGGTCGCCCGGCTCGAAGGTGGCCTCCCAGTGCGGGCGGCTGCCGCGCGTGGTGAACAGCCAGGCGCGTCGTGGTCGCTCACGCTCCAGGAAGGCCTGCCAGCTGGCATGCTCGCGACAGTCCACCAGATGCCAGTAGTCCAGGCCCGCGCGACGGCGTGCCTTCTCGCTCATGTCGAAGGCGATCGGGTGGATGATGTGCAGCCGACAGCCCGTGACCGCCACCGTCCGGCCGATGTTGCCGGTGTTGTTGGGAATCAGCGGGTGCAGCAGCACCACATGCAGGGCGGGTTCGCTCACGGGTTCCTGAAGGGGCCCGGTCGGGGCTCCACCGTCAGGGTAAAGGGGACCTGCTCGGTTCGCCGGAAGGGTCGCGCGCCAAGGGGCACCTGTTCCAGCCGAACGGTCAACTCGCCCTTCCATGTGCCCGGGGCGTCGGGCACCACGAACACGCCGCCGGAATGCCTGGTCCGCGTGTCCGTGCGATCGGGTGAGCGACGGTCCAGGGAGATCCAGCCTCCGCCGGGGCCCTGGATCCGGGCGGACTCCACCTGCACGTGCAGTTCATCGGGCCCGATCCAGAGGGCCCGGGACGTGGCCCGAAGCCCCGCGACCAGCGTGACCGTGGATCCTGAAGCGCGGAAACCGCCGGGCGACGAGACCGCCGGCGGTGGCAGGCAACGATCCAGCAGGTCACCCAGGGCATCGGGTGGAATGGCGCCCGTGCTTCGCAGCGTCCGCATGACCGAGGCGCCAGGCGAGGAGAGTCCGGTGGCGGCGCCGCGATCCAGGTCCAGCAGTGCGGCCTCCTGGAACACGCGTGCAGCCGAGGGGTCGGGCGGACCGGCCTCGAGACGACGGACCATCTCCGCGGCCGCGATCCGTGGCTGGGTGGGCATCAGCCAGGCGAGCACCGCGGCGTTGCCGCGAAACGCGAGCCACATGCAGAGCCTGGCGTGCCTGGGTCCCTGACTGTGCAGCGCGGCAAGCGCGCCCACGGCGGCCAGCATGCACGCCAGACTCATGCGCCATCGCCATCTCCACGCGAGGGGCGGCAGACGCGAAGGATCCGGAATCGGCGTCCCGCACTCAGGGCAAGGACCACCCGAGTCCGCCATGGCGCGGAGGTCGAACGCGCAGCGTGGGCAGAGTCGGCGATGCCTTCGCGCCCTGATACGAAGCGCCTGGACCGCCAGCAGGCACGCGGTGGCCATGGCGAGCGCGCCCAGCACCAGCAGCAGAACGGGAGGGGTCATGGGGATCGCCGCAAGCGTGGAGAGCGAACCCTGAACAGGCTACACTTCGCCCCCATGCTCCCCGTGCTTCTCGTGAATCTGGCCTGGGTCGTGCTGCTGGCCGCCTGGTGCATCGCCTACTTCGTCCAGGAGCGTTCGGACCGCGCCAAGGGTGGCCGTTACCTGGCGAACCTCGAGCCAGAGCCTAAGGACTGACGGTCCGTGGGCCGCGCGGCCATGCGGAGCAGGCGGCGGGACGTCGGTGTCGCCATGGCGTCGGTGTGGCTTGCCGCCCTGATCGCCATCCTGGCCACGCCTGCCTCCGGGGCTGATGCACCGTCCACCGGAGGCCAGCCCGTCGATTCACCCGAACCGGTCGAGGCGCTGGGCTATCCGACGCCGCTCTCGGTGCTCCGGCACTTCGAGCAATCGATGCAGCGGGGCGACACCGATGCCGCGATGCGATGCATGGATCTGAGCAGCATTCCACCGGGGGTGCGGGCGGAGATCGGCGAGCGATTCGCGCTGCAGCTGGCGCTGGCGCTTGAGCGGCTTCCGCCCGTGGCCCTGGAGGAGCAGCCGAGGGAGGACAATCTCACCCTGGCCAGCACCGAGGTGGGCGACATCACCGTGCGTCGCCGGTCGCATGCGGGTGGCGAGCGGCTCTGGCAGTTCGCCAGCCGCACCGTCGAGGCGATGCCCGGCATCTTCCGGCATGTCATGCGGGGTGATCCGGTGAACCCCTCGCTCGCCTCGCTGGGCGAGGCCAGGCGATCCATCGACGTGCTGCAATGGCGTTCGCCCGAGGTTGCCCTCTGGGTCTCGCTGCCCGAATCGTTGAAGCGGCCGGCGATGGGGCTGGAGCTGTACCAGTGGCTCGGCTTGCCGATCGTGGTGCTTCTGGCGTGGCTGCTCATGCTGATCGTGGAGGTTCCGATCCACGCGTTGCTGCGGCGACTGGCCGGGCGCGGCGCGGTGGGCGGCGAATGGACGGCGGTGATCGGGCGATGCACGCGGGCCGCAAGCTGGACCGTGGCGCTGCAATCGGCGGGCTGGATGGTGCTGCTGCTGGGCCTGCCGCTGAACGCGCTGGATGTGGTGCTGCTGGCGGTGCAGGTGATGAACGTGGCCCTGGTGACCCGGCTGGCCATGCAGCTGGCGGACTTCGCCGGGGCGTGGGCGCACGCTCGCGAGCGGGATCAGGCCTCGGTGCGGGCGCTCGATGACCTGCTGATCATCATTCGGGTGCGGCTGGCCAAGATTCTCGTGCTCACGGGCGCCGCGGTGTGGATCGTGAGCATCCTCGGTGCCGAGAATTCCGTGAACCGCCTGCTGGCGGGCCTGGGCATCGGCGGCATCGCGTTTGCGCTGGCGCTCCAGGAGCCCCGAACCGCCTGCTGGCGGGCCTGGGCATCGGCGGCATCGCGTTTGCGCTGGCGCTCCAGGAGCCCCTTCGCAACTTCTTCAGCTCCATCGTGCTGGCCGCCGAGCGCAACTTCGGTGTGGGCGACACGCTGAGTTTCGAGGGGGTGCAGGGCAAGGTCGAGCACGTGGGTTTCCGCACGACCACGCTTCGCACCAAGCTGGAGACCCGCCTGCTGGTGCCCAACGCCACCATGGCCGGCACCAAGATCGATGCGCACTCCGGCAATGCCCTGAAGGAATTCAAGGCCGTGTTCCCGATCGCCTTCGAGGCGGATCCGGCCCGGCTGCAGGCCTTTGGCGAGCGTGCGAAGGCCATCCTGCGAGAGTCGCCTGCGGTCCGGCCCGCGAGCGTGGAGACGGGCGTCGCGACCATCGGGGCCTACGGCATCGAGTTCACGGTCGCCGCGCTCCTGGAGAAGCGCGACACGCCCACCTGGGTGACCTTCGATGGCCTGAATCGCGCCCTGCTGCAGGCGGCCCACGAGTTGGGTCTGCCGCTGCGGGCCCGCGCCTGAGTCGCGGGCGCCTGCCTGAACGCCCCGCGCGCGATTCGAACGCGCGACCTCCAGTTTAGGAAACCGGTGCTCTATCCAGCTGAGCTA
>RFOC01000075.1 GCA_009926815.1 Planctomycetota bacterium | reverse complement strand
GGCCAACGTCTCGGGCTACGTCACCGAGCTGGCGGTGGTGGACAACCAGCGCGTGACGGTGGGCGACCTGCTGTTCCGGGTGGACGTGCGTCCCTACCAGGCTGCCCTGGACCTGGCCGTGGCCAACCTGGGCTACGTGGACCTGGAGATCAAGGCGCTGGAGGACGTGATCCGTGAGCGGGAGGCCGACATCGTGGCCGCCGAGGCCAAGGCCAAGTACGACGTGCAGTACCTGGCCCGCGTGGAGCCCCTGCTCAAGCGGCAGTTCGTCACGCCCGACCAGATCGACGCGGCCAAGCGCAACGTGAAGGCGAGCGACGCCATGGTGCAGCAGGCCAAGGCGGCGCTGGCCCAGGCGAAGGCCAATCTGGGCCAGCTGGGCGACATCAACGTGCGCCGGGCCAAGGCCCAGGCCGCGGTGGTGGAGGCCCAGCTGAACGTGGGCTACTGCGAGGTGCGCTCGCCAGTCGACGGATACGTGACCAACTTCAACATCTCGGTGGGGCAGTTCGCCCAGATCGGCCAGCAGCAGTTCGCCCTGGTGGACACCAGCAACTGGTACCTGCTGGCCAACTACCAGGAGACGGACCTTCGCGACATCCGCCCGGGCCAGGCCGTGGAGATCTACCTGATGGCCTATCCGCTGACCCGCTTCCGCGGCACGGTGCAGGGCGTGGGCTGGGCGCTCTACGACCCGAACCAGGGCAGCAACGGCGTGCTGCCGACGGTCTCCCCCACGCTCGATTGGGTGCGTCTCGCGCAGCGCTTCCCGGTGCGCATCGTCATGGATCCCTCGCCGGACCCGGACACGAAGCCCTATCGCATGGGCCAGACCGCCACGGCGATCGTGCAGACGCGCCTGCGCCGAGAGGTGCCCGACATCCTGAAGCCGCTGGTGCCCGACGCCATGGAGCGGTGGCTGGACACGCTGGGCACGCCGCCAACGCCGCCGCCATGACGGGAGGCCCGTCCCTCCCTCTTCACGCCAGTCCCAAACGGACCCGTTCGCCCTCCGGGTGCGCCTCCAGCTCGACCAGGATGGCCGGCAGGCGGGCCAGCATGTCCGCCGCGCGAACCACCTCGCCGAATCGATCCGCTCGCTCCACCGGGCGCGTCCCCTGCGGCCCATCCGGGCACGCGGCGCCCTGCACGCATGCGGCCGCGGCGGCGAAGCTCGCCGATGCCCAGTGAAGCCATGCCGCCTCGCCGGCCCGCGGCGGCGCCTCGCCTGCCTGCGCTGCCAGGCTCACCATGGCGCGATGGCACGCCTGCTCCACCACCATGACCGCGCGAAGCTCGAGCTCATGTCTCCGCGTCGACTCATGCCGCTCGAACTGGGCATGGGTGTGCGCGGCCACGCACTTCGCCAGCTCCTCGTCCAGGGTGGACTGCATCACGTTCGCCGCCTGACCCGAGAGCGATCCCGCCGCGGCTCGCTGCAGCGCCGCCGAGACCCGCTGCAGCATGAACGCCAGCGTGGGTCGCACCACCTTCCCGGCCTGCACGGGCCACAGCAGCCAGTACACGGCCACGGTGACCAGCACGCCCATGGCCACCGCCAGCGCGAAGTTCATGGCGGGCAGCAGGCTGATGTCGGGCCGCGTGGTCTGCAGCAGCGCGAAGTCGGTCACGATCATCGCCTGCAGGCACGGCACGCCCACCCGGGGCGGACCGGCCACGCCCCAGCTGGTCAGGAAGAGCGTGCCCCCGAACACCAACCAGAACCCGGGCAGCGTGGTGACCGTGGGAATCAGGAAGATGATCAGCATGATGGCGATGGCGTAGCCCAGCACCACGCCCGCCATGCGCAGGCCGCCGATCAGCAGGGTGCCTCCGAACGTGCCCTGCACCACCAGCATGACGGTCTCCACGCAGCCGATGCCCATGGTCCAGTTGATGGCGATGCAGAACAGCGCGCAGATCATGATGGTGATCGAGCACTTGAAGGCATGCTTCACCATGGCCGGATTCGGCTGCCGGATCGGCTGCAGCACCACGCGGTCCGCCATGTCGCGCAGGTTCCGCAGCGTCAGCGTGAGGATGTCGGGCAGCCGTCGGGTGCGCTCGAGCACCTCGATGGCCGGCATCGCTCGGCGGGCGTCCTCGCATGCGCTCTCGAGGAGATCCCGGATGTCGCCGATCTCCCCGCCGATGGCATCGCCCGCCTTCGATGGGTCGGGCGTGGTCACCACCGGAGCCCCCAGCGCCGTCGCTTCGGCATCCGATCCACGCGTCTCCACCTGCCCCACCGCCTCGAGCGCCTCCACCACCCGCTCGATCGCCTCGGCCAGCCGCTCGATCGACTCGGCCTCCGCGGGCCCGACCGCGCGCCCCACGGCCCGCTGCTCCACCACCACGCCCACGCAGGCCGCGGCACGGGCGTTGAGCGAGACCAGCGTGAACAGCTCGTGCCGCCCTCGCTCGCCCAGGCCGCAGTCCACCTGCACCTGGTCGGCCAGCAGCATCAACTTGGGGGTCCGTGCCCGGAAACGGTCGGGCACGAAGGTCGCGGGATCGAAGGTCCCCTGACCTCGCGACGCGGCCGCAAGCCGCCGAAGCACGCCCGCGGAGCCCTTCAGTCCATGCACCAGCTGCTCGCGCAGCACCTCGCTGGCCGACTCCGGCCACAGCAGCATGAGCACCAGCGTGCCGCAGGCCAGCCCGGTGATGACCGACTTGTAGACGATGATCGCGATGTGCTCGGCATGCGTCTTGTCGAAGAACGCCATGTACACCACCACCACGAACGGGTAGCCCAGGTTGAACATGGCGCTTCGATAGCGCGAGGCTCCCATGAAGTACATCACCACGGTGATGTAGGCGGCCATGATGGGCAGCAGGAACATGGGCTGCTGCATGAACAGGGCCATGAGCGCCACCGCGGCGCCGCAGCTCACGGTGACCGCCACGAAATTGATCAGGAAGCGCGTGAGCGTGCTGTAGCCCCGGATCTCGTTCACCACCAGCAGCGTGGTCATGGCCGGATAGAGCAGCTCGTACCGGAGCGTCATCTGCACGGCCACGATCAGCATGCCCGCCACCGCGATCCGGGCGGCTTCCGTGGCCCGCCCGGGGTGCGGCTGCATGTCCTGCCACAGTCGGGCCCAGAAGGTGGGCCGAAGGGGTCGGGATTCGGCGGTGGCGGCGAGACGCATGGGTGGCGGAAGCCTCCTTCACTCTACCGGCGCTTCCCGCGACATTCCCGCTCCGCTACCCTGTCCGCATGACCGGTGCACGGATGCGCCCGTTGACCCCGCTGGTGGCCTGCACCCTGGTGCTGGCCTCGGCCTGCCGTCAGGAAGCCCTCTGGGACGAGGACGCGTTCCATCGGCTCACCGCCGCGGAACAGGGCCTGCCCTTCCAGCCCGAGCACCCCGCACCTCCGCCACCGCCCGGTCAGGCATCGGTCACGCCATGGGGCGAGGGGCCACGCGACCTCGCGTTCCTGGTGGCCTTCGCGCTGCAGCACAATCCGTCCACGCGGGCGACATGGGAGCGCGCCCAGGTTGCCGCGGCGCAGTGGGCCATGATCGAGAGTCTCTGGTGGCCGCGTCTGAACGCGTTCGGCTTCGCGGGCTACCGCCAGGAGGCCATCGCGCAGCAGGATGGCCGGCTGCTGGGCTACGGACCGCAGGGCGATCTGGGGCTGGAACTCACCTGGGAACTGATCGACTTCGGGCGCCGCGATGCGCTCACCGACGAGACCCGCCGCGCGCTGGCCGCGGCCAACCTGACCTTCAACCGCGCCCTGCAGACGCTGGTGTTCGAGGTGCAGACGGCCTATTTCCGGCTGGATGCGGCCATCGCGCTGGAGGAGACACAGGCGCAGGACGTGGAGACGGCCCGCGTGCAGATGGAGGCGGTCGAGGACCGCCTGCTGAACGGCCTGGCGATCATGCCGGACGTGCTGGTGGCGCGACAGCGCTGGGAGCAGGCTCGCTTCAGGCTGGAGGCGTCGCGCGCCGCCACCTTCGATGCACGGGGCACGCTGGCCCGGAGGATGGGGCTCTCGGCGGACGTGCCGGTGGAGATCGTCTCGCTGCAGCGCATGCCCATCCCCGATCGCCTGAGCGACACCGTGCAGCGCATGATGGCCGCAGGAGGCACCGACCGCCCCGACCTGCTGGCCGCGGGGCAGCGCGTGCGCGCGGCCGAGGCGCGCATCCGGAAGGCGGAGGCCGACTTCCTTCCCATCGTCAGCCTGTACGGCAGCATGGCGCAGAAGTGGTTCGACTACACGCCCGAGCCCGTGGGCACGGTCTCGCGCATCGACACCACGCTGCCCACCTACGCGGTCGGGCTGAACGGCTCGTGGCTGCTCTTCGACGGCTTCGAGCGCGTGAACGCCGTCCGCAAGGCCCGCGCCGAGCGCAACGAGGCCGTGGCCGAGCTCACGCGCCTGCGTCTGGAGGCCCTGAACGAGGTCTGGAGCGCCTACTTCGGCCAGCTGGCCGCCGAACGTCAGTTCGTGTTCGGCGAATCGCTGCTGAAGGCCAGCCAGGACAGCTACGACGCCATGTTCGAGGCCTACGTGAACGGCCTGCGCACCCTGCCGGAACTGCTGCAGTCGGAACTGGACCTCATGGCGGCTCGGAGCACGCTCATCCGGACACGGGCCGATCTCCTGGACAGCGCTGCCCGGCTGGCGTACGCCATGGGATCGCCCGACACCGTCGGTCGCTTCGCCCGCCGGGGCGAGACACCCGCCAAGGTGGATCCCAGGCCGGCGGAATCCGCCGTCGAGTGAGCCGGCACGAATGCGGCTATGGTGTGCGGCATGGACGCCACCCTGCTGAGAAACGCCTTCGACCAGGCCCTGCCCTACACGCGCTATCTGGCCGCCGATGCGGCGAGCGCCAACGCGTGGCAGTCCGTCAAGCCGGTGCTCAGCGGGCCCCAGCGGGAACTGCTGGCCGGATTCCGTCGACGCATGCCCGTGCTGGTGATCAGCGGCATCTGGTGCGGCGACTGTGCCCAGCAGGGTCCCATGCTCCACGCGATCGCGGAAGCCTGCCCGGTGATCGATCAGCGATGGATCGATCGCGACGCCGTGCCGCAACTCCGCGACCAGGTCCGCATCTGTGGCGGCCATCGCGTGCCCACGGTGATCTGGATGGCGGAGGATCACGAGTTCGTCTCGCTGCTGGGTGATCGCACGCTGCCCCGCTACCGCGCCATGGCCGCGCGTCAGCTGGGGCCGGCCTGCCCGCTGCCGGGCGCCGTGCCACCGCCGGACGAGACCGCCGCCACCCTGCAGGCCTGGCTGGACGAGTACGAGCGAGTCCAACTGCTGCTTCGGCTCTCCGGACGGCTGCGGCAGAAGCACGGCGACTGAGCATGAAGTCGCGCGCCGACGCCCAGGCCCTGCAGGACCTGCTGCAGCGGAATCGATTCGCGGAGGCGCTCGAGGCCGCCGAGACCTGGGTGGCCCGGCAGCCTCGCACGCTGGCGGCGTGGGTGGCGCTCGCTCGAGCCGCGCTCGGCATGGGCCTGCTCGGCCGCGCGGACCAGGCAGCCGCCATGTCGATCACGCTGGCGCCCCAGGACCGCGAGGTCCGCTTCTATCGCGCCCTGATCGATCACCGTCTCTCCCGCACCGATGCGGCGATCGCGGGCTTCCGGCCACTGATCACCACCTCGGGTCCCTTCCGCCTGGAGGCGTCGATCCTGCTGGCGGAGGCCCTGCAGCGCTGCGGTCGCATGGACGAGTTCCGCGAGCACCTGGATGCCGGAGGCGAGTGGCAGCGCGACCCCCGGGCGGTGCTGCACGTGGCCCGGCGACAGGCCATGGATGATCCAGCCGCCGCGGCCGATCGCCTCAGGCAGGTGGCCCTGGGCGAGGGTCCGGAGTGGATCCGTCGCTTCGCCGGCTTCGACGCGGTGCGCCTGCTGGACGAGCTGGGCCGCTTTCGCGAGGCGCTGGAACTGGCGCTGCATGTGCATGGCTCCACCGAGCACGGCGAGGGCACGGGCTCGCTGGAGCGATCCATCGAGTCGCAGCGGCGACTCATGCAGCGTCCAGGCTGGTGCACGCCGCGCGCGCCGCGGGTGCACGGACTGGCCCTGGTGGTGGCCATGCCCCGCAGCGGCACCACGCTGCTGGAGCAGATGCTGGACCGCCACCCCTCCATCAGCGGCATCGGCGAGTACGAGGGCATGCAGAACCTGGGCGCGGCCATGGAGGCCAGCGGTCACTGGCCCGATGGACTGGGCGAACTGCCCGAGGGCCTGGCGATGGACCTGCAGCGGAGCTACCTGGAGGGCGCCCGACAACTCGCTCGCCCGGGGACCCGCGTGATGTTCGACAAGACCCTGCTCACCTGGTCCTGGCTGCCCGCGGTGGCGGCCGTGCTGCCCGGCGCGGTGGGGCTGCACATGGCGCGCGATCCTCGCGACACCGCCATCAGCCTCCTGCTGAACAACTTCAATGCGGGCGCCTTCGGCTGGACGCACTCGCTCGACGGCATCCGCCGTGCCATCGAACTGGAGCGCAGCCTGCTGCCGCAGGCCCTGGACCGCCTGGGCATCCCGTCGGTGTCGATCGTCTACGAGCGGCTGGTGCAGGATCCGGAGACGGCGGCCCGCCGCTGCCTGGACGCGCTGGGATTGCCCATGGACCCGGCGGTACTGAAGCCGCAGGAGAACCGGCGCGCCGTGCACACGCTCAGCCACGAGCAGGTCCGGCGTCCCATCAACCCGATATCCATCGGTCGGTGGCGGAACTATGCCTGGGCCTTCGATGCCTCGTGGGATCCGCTGGTCCGGCTGCACGAGGCACGCCTGGCCGAGGGGTGACTCAGTCCTCGCGGCGCCAGCCCGTGACCGGCTGACCTCGGCGGTCGGCCATGTCCCAGCACCGCTCCAGCATGTCGCGCAGACCCTCGCCCGTGGCGCCGCTGACCGCCAGTCGTCGGTCCTTGGGCACGCGAAGCGCGTTGGCCACGCGTTGCACCACCGTGTTGCGCTCGTCCTCGGGAAGCAGGTCGACCTTGTTGAACACCAGCAGTTCGGGCTTGGCCGAGAGTTCCGGACTGAACGCCTCCAGCTCGGCGCGGATCACCTCGGCGTTGGCGACGGGGTCGCTTCCATCCAGCGGCGCCACGTCGACCACGTGCAGGATCATGCGCGTGCGCTCGATGTGCCGCAGGAACTCGTGCCCCAGGCCGGCGCCCTCGGCCGCCCCCTCGATCAGGCCGGGCAGGTCGGCCACCACCAGCCGACGGTCCCCCGGAAGCTCGGCGATGCCCAGCTGGGGACTGATCGTGGTGAAGGGATAGGCCCCCACCTTCGCCTCGGCGCGCGTGAGGGCATTGAGCATGGTGCTCTTGCCCGCGTTCGGCAGGCCCACCAGCCCCACGTCGGCCAGCAGCTTCAGCTCCAGCCGGAGCTCACGCTCGACCGCGGGCTCGCCCAGCGTGCGTTCCGTCGGTGCCTGGTGCGTGGAGCTCTTGAACCGCTCGTTGCCCAGACCGCCTCGCCCGCCTGCCGCGACCACGAATCGGGCGTCAAGTTCGGTCAGGTCGACCAGAAGCTCGTCGGTGTGCAGGTCGTACACCAGGGTGCCCGGCGGAACCGCGACCACGCAGTCCGCGCCGGCCGCGCCCGTGCAGCTCCGGGATTGCCCGGGCTCGCCATCCTTGGCGAAGAAGTGACCCGCGAACTTGAACTGCAGCAGCGTGTCGAGGTGCGGATCCACCCACAGCACCACGTCGCCTCCACGTCCGCCATCTCCGCCATCGGGGCCGCCCTTGGGCATGGCCTTCTCGCGGCGCATGTGACTGCAGCCGTCTCCGCCCTTGCCGGAGCGGACCACGATTCGCGCGCGATCGACGAGCATGTTCGGAAGCCACCCGGGCGGGCGGCCAGGCTCAGTTGGAGGCCGGCACCACGTCCACGAACCGACCGCGGAAGCGGACCGCGCCCTCGGCGTGGGCCATGATGCTGTCATCCTTGGCCAGGAAGGTGTTCATGCCGGCCTTCCACTTGGTGCCGCACTGGCGCACGATGATGCAACCCGGGCGCGCCACCTCGCCACCATAGAGCTTGATGCCCCGGTACTGCGGGTTCGAGTCGCGGCCGTTCTGCGTGGAGCCTTGGCCCTTCTTGTGTGCCATGACGGGTGTCCTTCCTTCAGGTGAGCCACGCAGTGTAACCGAAACCCCGTGGCCCGCCAAGGGTTCCAGGGCATGGGGAACGGGCCCCGCCGGGGCCGCGTCCGCATGGGGTTACCGCATGATCCAGCCGGGATTGACCTGGCCCGTCTCGGCCTCGGCCAGCGGCAGTTCACCCTGCACCTTGCTCCGCTCGCCCGGCACCTGGTAGTCGATGCGAAGGGTCTTGCGAAGCATGACAGGCTTGCCCGAGGCCGGATCGCGGATGGTGCTCCGCTCCGTGGACAGGCCCGAGACCATCAGGGACAGCCGGCGTGACTCCGGACCCGCTGGGAAGACCACCACGCCGGTCTTGGCCGCCTGCTCACCCTGACCGATCTCGCCCAGGATGGACGAGACCTCCTCCAGCGAGGGATCGTTGAGCATGCGAAGGATGGCTCGCGTGACATCGCTGTCCACGCCCTGCCCCGCAGGCGCGATGCGGCCCTGCTCATCCAGCAATTCCCAGCGCGGCGCCAGGCGGCGATCCTTCCCGGTGCGATTGGTCAGCGTGAAGGTGGCGTACCAGTACAGGGTTCCATCCGCCGCCCGGTAGAGCCGGAAGGGGCCGGGCCGGTAGTCCACGGTCCACTTCTCCTCGGGCCGACCC
>RFOC01000074.1 GCA_009926815.1 Planctomycetota bacterium | reverse complement strand
CACGATCGGTGGTTCCTCGACCGCGTGGCCACGCACATCCTGGCCTTCGAGGGCTACAGCAAGGTCTTCCTCTTCCCAGGCTCGTGGAGCGAGTACGAGGAGGACAGGCGGAAGCGGCTGGGTCTGGGCGCGGACGCCACGCCGCACCGCGTCACCTACCGCAAGCTGACGCGGGCGTGATCCGCAGGCGGGCATCTATGCTGCCCGCATGATCGCCAGCGACGAGGCCGTGGTGATGGCGGGCGTGCCCGCCGCGAACATGCTGCTCTTCCATCGGATCCGGTTCCGAGTGGGAGATCCCGTGGCGCTGGTGGAATGGCCCGGGGCCGAGGCGTCTCGCCGTCGCACCCTGATCCTGCGCGACATCGAGATGGACCGGGCGCGTCAGCACGCCCGCGCGGACACGATCGCCTGCCCGCGGGACTACGAGCCTGCGGCCGGGCTGAGCGGCGACCGCGAGACGGCCACCGCGCAGGCGCTGGCCGAGTGCCTGTGCCGGCAGGGGGTGCGCCGGGCCGTCTGCGACCGCACCCTTCCCGCCATCTTCCAGCATCATCTGGCGTCCGCGGGCATCGCCGTTCGGTGCGAACCGTCGCTGTTCATCGCGGATCGTCGCGCGAAGGACGCGCAGGAACTGGACGCGATCCGCGAGAGCCAGCACATGACCGAGCGGGCCATGGAACTGGCCTGTCGCCTTGTGGCCCGCGCCCATGCCGCGGCCGATGGCACGCTCATGCATGCCGGCGACACGCTGACCAGCGAGCGCGTCCGCGGCGAGATCGACGCCTTCCTGGCGCGCAACGGCTTCGAGAATCCGCGATCGATCGTGGCCGGCGGCCCCCAGGGTGGCGATTGTCACCACGATGGCACGGGGCCGCTGCGCACGGGCGAGCCGGTGATCGTGGACATCTTCCCCCGAAGCAAGGCCTCGGGGTACTGGGGTGACAGCACGCGTTGCGTGGTGCATGGCGACGTGCCGCCGGAGGTGGCGGCCATGCATGCCACCGTGGTGCAGGCCAAGGCCGCGGCCATCGGCGCGGCCCGCGCGGGCGTGACCGGCGAGGCGGTGCATGCGGCCACGCGGCGCGTGATCGAGGCCGCCGGGTTCGGCATGGGCCTGCCCCCGGCTGGCGCGCCCGCCGCCTGGTGCGGCATGGTGCACGGCACGGGCCATGGTCTGGGCCTGGAGGTGCACGAGCCTCCGCTGCTGGATCGGGGCGGACCTGAACTTCTCCCGGGCGACGTGGTCACCATCGAGCCCGGCCTCTACAGCCATGCCGTGGGCGGCATCCGGATCGAGGATGCGGTGGCCATCACGCCGCGGGGAGCGGTGAACCTGGGCAGCGGTCTGCAGGAAGGCCTGGACTGGCGCTGAGCGCCACCGGCGTCACTCGCTCTCGTCGTCGCTCGTCTCGCCGTCGGCCAGCTCGGCCTCCAGCGGATCCACATCCTCTTCCGAGCGGACGAAGCCCTTCGCCGCCTCCTTGCAGAGCGTGGCGAGCGCGTGATGCAGTCCCTCGTGGTCCGGATGCGCGTCCAGCTTGGCCATGACGTCGTCGATCTGCTTGTCCAGATCGTGGCCGCTGTCCACCGTCTCCACGGCGAAGTCGCCCAGCTGCTCCAGCGCGTCCACGAACCAGGCCATGGTGGGCTTCTCCAGGTTCTTGGGCGGCTGGATCCGCGTGCGCACGGTCACGGCACCGATGGCGACCACCGGGCAGAGCCCCATGCGATTGATGGGCTCGCGGCAGAGGACGGCCACGGCCACCTCGTCCCGCAGCGCAGCCAGGCGCAGGCGGCGAGCGTCGGCGCCCACCAGGGGGGGCTGCACCACGTAGCAGCCTGGCTTCACCTTCATGTCCTCGGTCACGCCCTCGGAGAGCAGGCTGATGCGGCGAGAGTCGATCGCCTCCTGCAGCCGCTGCCGACGCGTCTCCTGCAGCGTGAGGCAGATGTCGGCCATCATGTCGAAGGCCTCGGCACGCCGGGCCATCTCCAGGGCGCGCTGCGCGCACCGCTCGGCCTCGAACCACTTGCCGCGGCGGAGGGCGGCCTCGGCCAGTTCCATCTGCTCGTCGATCCGGGCCTTGCCTGCGGGGGTGGTCATGGGTGCGATTCCTCAGGCCTCGGGTGACGCGGGAGCCGGCGCCACGCGGGAGCCTCGCTTGTCGTCGCCGCGGAGATTCTCCTGGGCCCGGCCGTGGACACCCCCGGCGCTCTCCAGCACCGCGTCGCAGAGGGTCTGCACGCTGGCGAAGTCCGCGAATTCGCCGCGGAGCGCGGCCACCTTCTCCAGGATGCTGCCGCCCCGCTCGCGGAAGAGCCGCTTGTAGCACGCCTTCATGGCCTCCACCTCCGCATCGCCAAGGCCCAGGCGGCGCATGGCGATGGCGTTGTGGCCGCGGACCTCGGCGGGATTGCCCTCCACGATCATGAACGGGGGGACGTCCTTGCTGACACGGGCCATGGCGCCGATGAAGCCCCGCGTGCCCACCCGCACGAAGTGGTGCAGGCCTGCACCGCCGCCGATGTTGGCCCCATCGCACACCGTGACGTGTCCGGCGATCATGGCGTTGTTGGCCAGGATGACCTGCGAGCCGATGCGGCAGTCGTGAGCGATGTGCACGCACCCCATGATCAGGTTGTCGCTGCCCACGGTGGTCACGCCGCCGCCGTTGGCGGTGCCGCGGTGGATGCTGGCGTACTCGCGGATCTGGTTGCGGTCGCCCACCTCGAGGGTGGTGCGCTCGCCGTGGTACTTCTTGTCCTGCGGCGGGCCGCCGACCACGGTGAAGGGGTGCAGCACGTTCTCGCGGCCCAGCACCGTGTCCCGGTCCATGTGCACATGCGACACCAGTTCCGTGCCCTCGCCGATCACGCAATCCGGACCGACCACGCACCAGGGGCCGATCTTCACGTGCGCGGCCAGCTGGGCGGAGGGATCGATGACGGCGGTGGGGTGAATCTGGGCCATGGGGTCAGGTCTGTTCCGAGTCGACCATCATAAAGCGGATCTCGGCCTCCGCCGCCGCCTTGCCGCCCACGCTGGCGCGGCATCGCAGGCTGGCGGTCCGGGCGTTGGCGCGGATCGTCTCCGCCTCGAGCACGAGCTGATCGCCGGGGGTGACGGCCTTCCGCAGCTTCACCTTGTCCAGGCTCAGCAGCAGGGCCACGCGGCCGGTGTGCTCCAGGGTCCGGCTGAGCAGCAGGCCGCCCAGCTGGGCCATGGCCTCCACGATGAGCACGCCGGGCATGATGGGCTGGCCGGGATAGTGGCCCTGGAAGAAGGGCTCGTTGTGGGTCACGTTCTTCACGCCCACGGCGCGGCGATCGCCATCCATCTCCACCACGCGGTCGACCAGAAGCATGGGGTAGCGGTGCGGCAGCATCTTCTGGATCGCGCGGGCGTCCATCACGTTGCCGGCCACCAGCGACTCCGCCAGATCCGCCGCGCGCATCGCCCGGGCGATCTGCTGGCCCATCTGGCGGTTCAGGCCATGCCCGCTCCGGTAGGCGACCACGCGGCACTGCACCGGTCGCCCCACCAGGTAGAGATCCCCCAGCACGTCGAGGAGCTTGTGCCGCACCGGCTCGTTGTCGAATCGGAACGCGTTGTCGATGGGACCGTCGGGCCCGATCACCAGGGCCTCGCGCGGCGAGAGGTGCCGGCACATGCCCGCGGCCCAGAGCTGCTCGGCCTCCTCCTTCAGGCTGTAGGTGCGAGCCGGCGCGATCTGCCGCGCGTAGTCGTCCCGCACCGGATCGAAGACCTGCGTCTGTCGCCGGATCCGCGTCTCCTGCGGGCCGTAGTCGAGGTCGTAGACCACCTCCATGCCGTCATCGGCGCGGGGCAGGGCGGCGATCATGGCGTCGCCCTCCTCCACCACGATCGGCTCGCGGAGCCGGAAGGTGCGCCGCGGGGCGTCCTGCTCCACCAGGCCGGCGGCCAGGATCGGCTCCAGGAAGGGCATGGCGCTGCCGTCACCCAGCGGAAGTTCCGGACCGGAAATGCGGAGCACCGCGTTGTCCACGCGAAGTCCGGCGAGCGCGCTGAGGCAATGCTCCACGGTGTCGATGGTGGCATCACCCACCCGCAGGGTGGTCCGCCGCGCGCGGGGCACCACATGACTCACGAGTGCGGGGATGGTGACGGGTGGATCCAGGTCGACCCGCTCGAACACGATGCCCGTGCCCGTGGGTGCGGGACAGATCTCCAGTTCGGCATCCAGGCCGTGCAGCAGGCCCTTGCCGCGGACCGTCACGCTGGAGGCCAGGGTGCGCTGCCGCTCGCCCGAGGGCGGACGCGGTCCGGCGGCGGGGGCGCCCGTCACGGCGCCTTCCCGGGATCCCCGATCAGATGGCGGAGCCTGCGTGACCACTCGGGGAGTCTACGGATGGCGGCGATCACCCTCAATTCGGCGCGGACGTCCTGGGCGGGCATGCCGCCCCAGGTGGCCCCATCGGGCACGTCGTCCATGACCCCGCTGCGGGCGGCCAGCCGGGCGCCCCGCCCAATGGTGCGGTGGTCCGCGATGCCGCAGCCGCCGCCGATCTGGGCCCCGTCGCCCACCGTGACGCTGCCGGCGAGGCCCGTCAGGCCGGCGATGACGACCATGCGTCCCACCCGGCAACCATGGCCGATCTGGCAGAGGTTGTCGATCTTGGTGCCCGCCCCGATCACGGTGGCCCCGAACTTCGCCCGGTCCACGCAGGTTCCGGCGCCGATCTCCACGCCGTCCTCCAGAACGACCGAGCCCAGGTGCGGGATGCGCACCAGGCTGCGTCCGTCGGCGGCGGGCCGGTAGCCGAAGCCGTCGCTTCCGATGACCGCGTTGGCATGCACCACCACGCCCTGGCCCAGTCGGCACCGCTCGCGGACCACGGCGCCGGCGTGCAGGATGCACCGAGCGCCCAGTTCCACCATCGCGCCCACGCGAGCTCCGGCGTGAAGCACGCAGCCATCGCCGATGACGGCGCCGCGACCCACGGTGACCAGCGGACCCACGGCCGAGCCCGCGCCAAGCCTGGCCGAAGGATCCACGACCGCGGACGGGTGCACGCCCGGGGCCGGTGCTTCGGGAAGTGGTGCAAAGGCGTCGAGGGCCGCCGCAAGCGCCAGTTCCGGATGATCCACGCGGATGAGCGCCCGGCGATCGCCAGGTCCGAGTTCGCAGGGAACCTTCCGCGCGATCAGGGCCACGCCCGCCCGGCAGGCGGCCCATCGCGCGGCGTACCGCTCGTCCACGATGAAGGTGGCCTCGTCCGGCCCCGCCTCGTCGATCGAGTTCATGCCGCGCACCGGCGCGGTGGCGCAGCCTTCCAGGGTGCCTCCGACCAGATCGGCCAGTGCCTGGGCCGTGGCCGGCGCCCGGCTCACGGGGTCTTTCCGGCGGCGAACGACTCGTTCATCGACTTGATGAGCGCGTCGGTGATGTCCAGTTGCGGGTTGAACCAGAGCATGCGTCGTCCGCTGATCTGCTGGGTGATCGGACGGGGATCGGCGCGGTCGAAGGGCGGCGTGGCGTCATCCATGAAGACCACGTCGATGCCCTGGGCCTTGCACAGGTCCGGCAGCGATGCCTTGATGGCGTTGTAGGTGCCGCGCACCAGCTGGGCCTGCTCGAACTCCATCTTGCGCTTGAGGAACTCCTCGAAGACCTTCAGGCGGCCGGCGGCATCGGCGATCTTGCGGCCGGTCTCGACGAAGTTGGTGGTGTTGGGCTTGAAGTTCTCCGCCTCGGCCTGCAGCGACTGCATCTCGGCCGTGATCGCGTCGCGCTTGGCGGCCTCGGCCTTCATCAGTTCGGTCAGCCGGGCCTCGCCGGCCTTGTGGCGATCGAGGCCGGCGAACACGCGCTCCAGGTCCACGCAGGCCACCACGGCGGGCTTCTGGGGCGTCACCATGGCCCACAGCAGGGCCAGGGCCGGGACGGCGGCGAGCCAGAGGATCAGTCGCGGGGAGCGTTGGAGCATGGGGTGGGGTCCTTCGGGTTGTTCACTTGGCGCCCGACGGGGCGGGGGCGCTGGTGCCCGCGGCGCGGGCGTTGTTCATGCGGACGATCAGCTTGTCGGTGAGGTCATGGGCGGGGCTCGCGTAGAGCACGCGGCGGCGCTGGATCTGGTCCAGGACCTGGGCCTCCTGCGGCATCTTGGCCTCGCGACTGGTCTGCAGGTCGTCCGTGCCGTCGTCGATGATGATGTAGTCGTAGCCCTCGGCCTCGGCCAGCTTGGCGGCCTCGGACCGGAGGTTCCGGTAGATGCTCCGCCACATCAGGCTCTTCTCGTAGTCCAGCTCGCCCATCTTGCCGTTGGCCCACTGCTCCATCTGGAGCTGCTCCAGGATCAGCGGCTCCGCCTTGGCCTGACGCTCGGGCGTGTCGGGCATGGCCTCGACCTCCTTCAGGCCGCTCTCGAGCTTCTTGGCGCGGGCCTGGGCCTCCTCCTGGAACTGCCGCTTCATGGCCTCGACCTGCATCTCGAAATCCTGCCGCTCCTGCAGCTTGTCCACCACGCGCGACAGGTTCACGCTGGCCGTTCGGGTGCCCTGTGCGGGCGCCACGGGGCGGGCGGTGCCCAGGGCGACCGTGCCGAGGGCCATGGCGAGGACCGAGGCGCTGGCGAGGAGGACGTTGCGTGCGCGGTGGGGCATGGATGGATCTCCGTGAAGCGGGGGATTGTAGGAGGAGGCGAAGTCGCCTGCCGCGGCGGCGAACGACGCCGGATGGTCGCTAGAAGGGAAGCTCGGCGTTGAAGGAGAAGACCTGCGTGGAGTCGAACTCCTCCTTCAGCACCGGGACCGCGAAATCCAGCGCGATGGGCGCGGGCCCCATCATGGGAATGTAGAGGCGAAGGCCGGCACCCACGCTGACGCGGTACTGGTCCAGGCTCACGCTGTTGTCCACGGTGCCGGAGTCCACGAAGAGCACGGTGTTGACCGCCTCCATGAACACGGGCAGTTCCACCTGTGCGCCGGCGAAGAACATGAACTGGCCGCCCACGGGGTTGCCCTCCCAGTAGGGCTGCACGGGCGTGACCGCGTCCGGATTGGCCGGCGTGTTGCCGAACGGGGACGTGAGCGGAATCGGCGCGGCGGGCCACGGCTGCTGGTTCAGCACCGCCACGGATTGCGGGCTGACGCCGCGGAAGGCGAAGCCACGGAGCGTTCGGCCGCCCAGGTAGAACCGCTCGAACACCGGGGCGCTGCTGCTGAACAGGTAGCCGGACTGGGCATTGAGTCGGAGCGTGCTCTTCCGGCCCAGGAAGTCCTCGTCCAGGGTGAGGAAGGTGGTGTAGGCGGCGCGGATCGTGGGATAGGTGTAGTCGCCCAGATACTGGCTCACGCCCAGGTCCATGATGCTGCCCGAGCCGGGACGCTGGCGGTTGTCCACCGTGTTGCGCTGCACGCCCGCGGCCAGCACCGTGAAGGTGTAGGGACCGGCCTGGTTGTAGATCTCGATCGGGGTGCCGGTCTGGAAGTCGGTCAGCTTCACCCACTCCAGCCGGGCGTTGGTGTTGAAGTTCCAGAAGTCGCCCAGCTTGCGACCCAGGCCCAGCTGACCGTTGAGGCGTTCCTCGTCGTTCTGGGTGAACACGCGCTGGCGGTAGAAGCCGCTGGCGGTGCCGCCCCAGTCGCTCTCGAGCAGGTGCGGATCGCCGATGGCGAACGAGTAGGTGCTCACGTCGATGCCGGGCGCGATCGTGAGGTTGAAGGTCTGCCCGGCGCCGCGGAAGCTGCGGCCACCGAAGAACTCGCCGAAGCTCGCCGGCGGATCGGCGATGTCGAAGTTGTACTGATTGAGCGAGATCTCGCCGCCGAAGCCCTGGTCGGTGCCCACCGACACGCCGAAGTTCAGGCTGCCCGTGTTCTTCTCCTTGATCTCGACCAGCACGTCGCGCTTGTCGGGATCGTCCGGATCGGGAGACTGGGCCGTGACCCGGTTCTCGTTGAACAGGTTGCTGGCCTTGAGACGCTTCTCGGTGTTCTCGATCTCGTTCCCGTCCAGCGGTCGTCCCGGCTGGAAGCGGACGAGTCGCCGGATCACCTTGTCGCGGGTGATGAAGTTGCCCTGGATCCTCACCAGGCCGGTCTGGAACGCGTCGCCTTCGGACACGGTGACGATCATGTCCACGTCGGCCTCCTCGCCGGCGCGGACGTAGGTGGCGTCCACCCGGGCGTCGGTGTAGCCCATGGTGAAGTAGGCCGCCTGGACCAGCCTGGTGCTCTGCTCGATCCGCGGCTTCACGTAGGCGTCGCCCGGTCGCAGCGCGATCAGGCCGCGGAGCTGCTCGGGACTGAAGACCCGGAGCTTGCCGTCGCCCGAGCCCTCCACGCGGATGCTCCGCAGTCGGTACTGGCGGCCCTCGGTCACCAGGAAGATGACCTTGGCCTCCTTCTGGTCCGCGCTCAGTTCCACGCGACGGTCCACGCGCACGTCCATGTAGCCGCGGTCCTTGTAGTAGGCGTCCAGCGTGGCCACGTCGTCGATGAGCGCTTCCTCGTCCAGGTTGCCCTTGCGGAACAGGAAGATCCACGGCTTGGTCTTGATCTGCGCGGCCAGCTGCTTGGCGGGGAAGGCGCGGTTGCCGGTGAACTCGATCTCGCGGATGCGGACCCGCGGTCCCTCCACGATCCGGAAGATCAGGATCCCCTGGTCCTTCAGCTGGCTCTCGTCCACCGAGACCTCCACCAGGTAGTGCCCCTTGCTCTTGTAGAGCTCCTTGATCTTGAAGACGCTCTGCTGCAGCAGGAAGTCGTCGCGGGGACCGCCCGGGTACAGGGGAATGACCTCGCGCAGCTCCTGGTCGCTGAGCGCCTTGTTGCCCACGGTCTGGATGGCCTCGACGATGGACTGCTCCACCAGCAGGAAGTTCACCTCCACGGTGCCATCGGGAAGGATCCTCGCGTCGGCGGTCACCGTGGCGAAGTGACCGAGCCGGTACAGGTTCGTCACGTCGCTGCGGACCACGCGCGCGTCGTACGGCTCGCCGGCGGCCACGCGGAGGTTGTTGCGGATCTCCTGCTCGCCCACCCGACCCAGTCCAGTGAGCGTGACCTTGCTGATCGGCCGGTCCGCCAGGCTCTCGTCCTCCACGCTCTGGGCCATGGCCAC
>RFOC01000073.1 GCA_009926815.1 Planctomycetota bacterium | reverse complement strand
CAGTTCCCGCGTGAGCACCGGCGAGGGCCGCGCGGGCAGCGCCACCACCACGCGCGGATACTCCGAGCCCTGCGTCCGGTGGATGGTGAGGGCATAGGCGGTCTCGTGGGCGGGCAAGCGATCGAGGGGCACACGCGACATGTCGTCGCCGAAGTCCGCGAACCAATCGTCCCCCTGCTGCAGCAGCGTTCCCGCGTCGCCATTGCGAAGTCCCGTCAGGTCGTCGTTGACGGTGACCAGGATGGGTCGACCCGGGTACCGGCCCCTGACACCCGCGCCTCCTCGCTCACGCTCGATGATGGCGTTCATGCGGACCGCTCCGTCGGGACCTCGCCGATGTCCGCAGAGGATTCGGCACGCCGAATCCTCGGCCGGCAACGCCTCGATGCTCCGGCGCACCACCTGTGCAGGCGTGCTCACCTCGATCCACCGAAGGCCATCCTGGCCCGCTCGCAGCAGCTCGATCACCTCATCCGGACGGTTGCCGTTCACGGCACTGGCCAGGCGGGCGACCGCGCTCCCATCCGGGAAACGGTGACTCTTGACCAGTCGCACCGTGCAGGCAGCCAGCGGATGGGCCGGTTCCCCGATGTCCGCCACCAGGTCGCCCAGCACGCTGCCGGCCTCCACGCTGGCCAGCTGGTGCGCGTCGCCCAGCAGCACGATGGACGCGTCTGGATGGGTGAGCCGCAGGAGCGCATGCATGCGATCGAGGGCGATCATGCTGGTCTCGTCCACCACCACCAGCCGAGCGCGGCGAAGCGATTCGCCACCCTGTCGCATGGTGGCCGAATGCACGGTCTGGGCCGTCAGGCCAGCCACGATCGCGCGGGCACCCTGCTCGAAACCCGCCTGATCCGCGGCTGCTCGCACCGAGGCCTGCAGCCTCGCCGCCGCCTTGCCCGTGGGCGCCAGCAGCAGCACCGGATGCAGCCCGGTCCGCAGCACGGCCTCGATGATGCACGCCGCCACGTGGGTCTTGCCGGTGCCCGGGCCACCCGTGATCACCGCCAGACGCCGCGTGACCACCACCTGCACGGCACGGAGCTGCGCCGGATGCAGCCCCTGACCGCGCCCCGACACGAAGTCCCGCATGGCCTCGCTCGCCTTCGGGCCCTCGCACCACGATGCGGCTTGAGTCGCGCGTTGCCCCAGAGCCTGCGCCACCTCGATCTCCTGCTGCCTCCATCGTGCCAGGAACAGGCGAGGGCCCTCCAGCACCAATGGCGCATCCACGCGTGCCATGGACCCGGGTTCCGCGCAAGCCACCGCCGGATGCCGCCGCAGGGCGTCCATCCACGCCGTGGGCACCGGCGCCTCGATCATGTCGAGGGCCCCATCCCCCTCGCCGCGCGCCGAAACCACGCCCTCCAGATCCAGGCACGTGTGACCCTGCATCCATTGGTGAAGGCACCAGGACACGGGCTCCACGATCCGCTCACCCGTCGGCACAAGCGTGCCGCAGAGGCGCCGCCCGAACCAGGCTGCGGCCGGATCCAGACGAAGGTTCCCGATGCCGGGGGCGGACTCGCTCACCGTGGGCCTCCCTCCTGGCGACCGGGCAGCAACGCATCAAGTGCCTGAAGCAGGCCTTCCGAAGGCTGCCACGTCCATGTGCCCTGCGAGCCCGCCGCCGGATCCATGCCACGAAGGAACAGGTAGGCCACGCCGCCGATGACGGGCTTGCCCCGGGGCGTCCATCCGCGCGCCGCGAGCCACCGCGAGAGCATGACCGCGTAGAGCGCCGCCTGCAGCGGGTAGAGCTCCGCGGCCATGGCCATGTCGAGCGAGGCTGGGCCATAGTCCGCCGCCACCTCGCCCACGAAGTTGGTCTTGTAGTCGTAGATGAACCACTGCCCCCCCCGCTCCACCGCCAGATCGATGCTGCCGACGAGCGAACCCAGGCGCTGGCGCGCCTCGCCCCGGCCCAGCAGCCTGGCCACACGCTCGCTCCACGGAGCCCCCTCCATGGCGAGGACCTGCGCCAGCGCCGCGGGGGCGCCGCACCAGGGCACCGCGACATCGAGCTCGCGCAGGCAGTGATCCGGCGCGGTCGCCACCTCGGACACGGTGGCGATCTCCGGCCGGCCCGTGTCCGCCGAGAGCGCCTGCTGCAGCGCCGCAGCCAGCGCCTGCAGCGACGCGTCCGACCGGATGGGCAGGCCAACGGCGTGTCGACGCAGCGCCTCATGCAGCGGTCCGGGATCGGCCCCGACCGCCAGACCACCGAAGGCCTCCGCCTCGGCCAGAGCGTCGTGCACCAGCGTGCCCAGCGCGGCACCGCTCACGCCAACCGCGCGAAGAGCCGCGTCCATGCCGGTCACGGGCGTGGGCGGCCCGGCTCGCTGCGGAGCGGATACCGCGTCCACGTCTCGTTCCTGCACTTCGGTGTCCGCGAGTTTCTTCACGCCGGAGAGCGAGGTGAAGCTGAGCATGACGGCTCGCTCGGGAACGCTGGGCATGACGCGAGCCGGCGCCAGCGTCGGGGCATCGGCGGGCACCGCGGGCGCAAGGTCCGTGACCTCCAGCGGGAGCACGGCCATGGCGCCGTCCGACGCCGCCGCGAGCCCCTCCAGATCCGCCCGGGCCCGGCCCGCGTCCGCCAGCTGCCGCTGGACATCGTCCGCGATGCGCTCCGGGTCCGCCTGATCGCGGGCATGCAGCAGCTGGGCCAGCGGTGAAGCGAAGGCCTGCTCGTTGGCCATCCACACGGCACGGGTGACGTGGCGAGCCCGCGTGAGCCCCACGTAGAGCAGGCGGCGTGCCTCGGCGCCATCGTGATCGTCCGCGCGAGGCGTCACCATGAACGTGGGCAGCCACGTCACGCCGAAGGTGAGACCCTTGCTGCCGTGCAGGGTCATCACCTGCACCGCATCCAGGCCACCCAGCGCGCGGCAGCGGGCGGTCTCGTCCTCGGGCGCATCGTCGTGCACCCGCTGGGCAAGCCACGCGGCCAGCGCGTGCGGGGTGGCGGCACCCGAGCACTGGGCCTTCTCCAGTTCCTCCAGCACATGATCGAAGTCCGTGGCCAGACGCTCGCCCCCGGGCGCCTCGAGCGTGGCCCTGCGGCCGTGCTCCGGGCCGACCTCACGCACCAGCCAGCGAAGCGCCGCGCCAACGCCCTGCCGCTCGAAGCGGTCGGTCGCCTGACGCAACCGCCGCACCCAGACATCCGGCGCCTCCACGGCATCCTTGCCCCGCAGCCCCGTGCAGGCGCCGGCGAGCGCGCCCAGCGCCGTGGCCCGATGCCACGGCCGGGACATGGCGGCGAGCAGCCCCAGCACACCCTGCGCGGCCCGGCTCTGCAGCACGCCCTGCCGATCCATGATCACCACCGGAACGCCCAGGGCCTGCAGGCCGTCGGCGATGCGTCGCCCCTGCCAATGCTGGTGACACAGCACGGCGATGTCGCCCGGCACCAGATCGCGCGACACGGCCCGGCCTTCGCGCATCTCCTGGATCCTCCACCCAAATCGCAGGTCCGCCGCGATGGCGCGGGCCGTCAGGTCGAGCATGGCCTCGACGTCGGTCGTGGCGGCGACATGCAGGGCGAGACCGGGTGCGGCGCCTGCCGGACCATGGATGCGAGGTTGCGGATGGGCGCTCCGCACCGCCATGGCGGGAATGTCCTGGCGAAGGAACGGCGACGGCACCGCGTAGAGTCGCTGCACGCAGTCGATGAGCGCGCGGTCGCTCCGGTGGCTGACATCGAGCCGGTATGGAGGCTTGCGCGACAGGCCGCGCAGGGCCATGTACGCATCCACATCCGCGTTGCGGAAGGCGTAGATCGACTGCTTGGGATCGCCCACCAGGATCAGCCGGTGCTCCGGCGACTGGGCGAACGCCGCACGAAGGATCTGGGCCTGGGCCGGATCCGTGTCCTGCACCTCGTCCACGATCACCACCTCGAATCGCTCGCGAAGCGCTGCGCCCATGGCCCCCGAGGGATCCGTCACCGCGTCGCGCAGGCGCGTGATGAGGTCATCGAAGGTGACGGTCCGGGCGATCGAGCGATGCTCGAGCAGGCGGCGAAGGGCATCACGCACCACCGTGTCGATGGCGGCCTGTCCAAGCGCGGCGATCGCGTCCCCCAGCCGCTGCAGTCGCGTGCAGGCCTCCGTCCAGGAACCACTGCCTAGCAGGGCGTTGGCGGCCCTGGCCTTGGCCGCCGCCACGGGCACGCTCTTGCGCATGTTCCGGGGATCGAGCAAACTGTCGATCGCCTTCGCCAGCTCCCCGCCGAGATGGCCGCCCGGCGCGATGGCCGCGAGCACTTCACCGGCCGGCTCCTTCGCGTCCTTGTTGAAGTTGTCCCGCACCACGATCAGCGCGTCCTGCATGCTGCGATCCCGAAGCGACGCGAGCGCCCGATCCACCTCGCGCTGGGCGGCGGCGAAGTCCGCGGCCAGCACCCGTTCCGTCTCGCGGCGTCGCTCGAGGGCCTTCCGCAGGCCACCGGTCACGCCACGGAACGGCCCCACCGCCGCGGCCAGCTCCGCACTGGGCGCCACCAGTGCCGCCCACGCATCGCCGCAGACGCGGCGCCGGGCCTCGGTCTCGTCGGTCTGCAGCGACCACCCCTGCAGGCCGTGCACGCCCGCTTCCATGGCGTGCTCGACCAGCATGCGCTGGCAGAATCCGTGGATGGTGCTGATGCAGGCGCGGTCGAAGTCACCCAGGGCGCGTTGCAGCAGCAGCCGCTCGGCCGAGGCCGCCGGGCCGCACGACTGAAGCGCCTGCTGCAGTTCCGCGCGCACGCGCTGCGAGAGCTCGGCCGCGGCCGCGTTGGTGAAGCTCATGAGCAGCATGCGGGGCATGGGCACGCCTTCGCGCACCAGTCGCGTGACCAGCTTCTGGATGGCGTGCGTCTTGCCCGTGCCCGCGCTGGCCTCGATCACGGTCAGGCCGGAAAGGTCCGCCGAGGCGGGATCGAAGGGCATGGAGGTCACTTGCCCCATCCGTCCTCCTGCATGGCACCCCGGATCTCCGCGGCCAGCGCATCCAGACCGGTGGGCACCAGAGCCGCCCCGATCTGCACGGCATCCCCGGGGCCCCACAGCTGCTGGGCGAACACCAGTGCCACCTCGGCCTTGTCCATGAGGCCCGGAACGCCGTTGCGACCACGATCAAGCTTCTGGCGGATCGCCCGAGCACTCTTCAGCGGATCGGGATCCCATGCCTGCACCACCTTCGGCTCGATCGGCAGCGGCACGCAAGTGGCGGCGGTGGCCAGATCCAGGAGCCGCTCGAGGCGCGGGATGGCCCGCGCCGGATCGATGGCGGCATGCAACCTGGCGTTCAGGTTCCCCAGCGGCATCTCGATCGAATGCGACTCCGGATCGATCACGCTCCACATGAGATGCCGGATCCAGAGGGCGATTCGATGGTGCCTGCCGCTCGCCGGGTACCAGAGCACCTGCACCGGCGCATCCGGCAACCGCTCCACCAGCAGGCTGAAGGCGCGACCGCGGACCCGGAGGAGGTGATCGCGCTCGACCGTGCGAACCTGCCCGCCGGCAAGCCAGCCGTGCTTCACGGCCAATTTGCTCACTGCTTGGCGGGCCTGCAGCACCTCCTGCAGCGTGTCCCGAGCCAAGGCCTCGCCCCGCGGGCCGTGCGGCAGCCAGCCCTGCAGCCGCATGGACCGCAGCCAATCCTCCGCCGAGATCCCGCGGAGGATGGACCGCATGCAGGACTCCCGCCGCTTCCAGTCCTGCAGCGCGTCGGTCTCGATCAGCTCATCGCCCTCGCGCAGCAGCGCCTCCCCATCGGGCATGCGAATCCCCAGCCTGGACAGCAGCATCTCGGCCGGGCTTCGGAGCGTCTTCAGCCACTCGTGCGTGGACTCGGGCGGCTGCGGCTCCAGCGTCATCCCTTCCATGAAGGAACGCACCCGCGGATCCACGCGACCCCGGACCGCGGCCTCGGCCGCATCCCGCGCCGCGGCGTCGAACCCGGCCCGATCCGCGCGATGCCACGCCTCGGGCTGGTCCGCACGGAGCGGATGGACCTGCACCCACGCCTTGCGAAGCGCCTCGGCCTGGGCGGAACCGGCCACGCACGCATCGAGCAGCTGGTCGACCACCGGCGAGGGCGGCCGCGGCCCCCCCGTGCGTGCATCCACGCCCTGGTGGATGATCACCAGGCGCCGTCGCGCGGCATGCACGCACTCCAGGAAGAGCTGCAGGTCCTCCTGGCGGGGCACCTGGTCGCCGGCGCGCGGTGCAACCTGGATCATGTCGATCGCGTCGGCGTGACGACTGCGCGGGAATGCACCCAGATCCATGCCCACCAGCACCAGCACGTCGAAGGGCACGCTTCGCATGGGCGAGAGCCGGGCCAGCTGCACGCCGCCACCCGAGAAGTGCGTGCCCTCGCGCGTGTCCGCCATGGCCGCCAGCAGCCGCTCGCGCGCCGCGGCGAAGTCGATGGGCTCCGTGAAGCCGCCCTGCGTGGCCGCCTGCGCCAGTTGCGCAAGCCCCCGGTCGAGGTGCCGACGCTCATCGCCGAAGTCCGCGTGCTCCGCGGCCGGCAACAGGCGCTCGGCCAGGCGCTGCAGCCACCCGCACCACTCCGGCAGCGACCGATCGCCCCCGGCCTGACGCACGAAATCCGCCAGGGCTTCCACGGCCTGGACCACCCGGTGCAGCGACTCCAGCGCATCGCTGCCGGATGCCGGCGAAGGCAGCAACTCCGGATCGACCGAGCTCATGGGCCGGGCAGCCGCTTCCGGTTCCATGGGATCCGCTTCGACCTGCATGGCCACGCCCAGAACCACCCGATCCACGGCCCACTGCAGCGTGTGAAGGCGATCGTCCGGGGCCACGGGCCGCCCGAGGCGCTCGGCCCGATCCGCGGCATCCAGGAACCGGCGAGCGCCCGCCGTCTCCAGCTGCTCCATCCAGCGGGCCAGTTCCTCCGATGGCACGCGAAGCGCCGCCAGCGTGCCCGCCTGGCCCAGGGTGGCCTGCACGCTCGCCATGGTCAGGCCCTCGCTCACGGCACCCAGCGCGTGCTGCAGGGCGACCACCAGCGAACTCGGTCGGGCCAGCCGCCGGTCGGCCGCGGTCAGCGTGATGCAACCATGGCCGGCGAAGACCGACTCGATGGCGTTGCCCACCACCGCGATGTCCGGCGTGAGGATGCCCACACGCTCCGGCCGCAGGCCCGGCATGTCGGCCATGGCCGCCAGCACGGCATCGTGAGCCACCTGCGCAGCGCGGTGCGGCGAGGCCACCGAATGCACCTGGATGGAATCATCGGGGCGATCCGGAGCCCCGGAGGGCGGCTGGTCCAGCATCAGATCCTGCTGCAATCGCTGCAGCGCGCTCTCCGGCGGCCCGGCGGGAAGCGGCCCTTCCGCATCCATGTCCACATCCAGATCCAGCAGCACCCGCTGGGCCTGACTGGCCTGTCGACCCATGGCATCCAGCAGCGGATGCCCCGCCTGCAGGTGCAGTGCCTCGGCCATGCCGGCCTCATCCGCCTCGGCCTCGGCTGCCTGCCAGAGCAGCTGCCTTCGCGAGGAACGCTCCGCCACGAAGGCCTGCGTGGGCGTGAGCATGTGCAGCGTGACCATGGCGTGCCGACCCAGGGCCTGCAGCACGCGCACCAGGAAGGGCGAGAGCAGCGACACCCCGAAGACGCTCACGAAGGCGGGAAGCCTGGCGTGATCCGGCACCACGCCCCGCTCCCACTGCGCCGCCACATGTCGCAGGCGAGTCCACGCCCGATGCGAGGCATGATCCATCGCGGTGGCCAGCCACAGTGGCTGCTGCCAGGCCTCCAGTTGCCGAAGGTCTGCCGACGCGGATGCGGGCAGCCCGCTGCGTCCCTGCTCCCACGCCATGACCAGTTCCGGCCGGTCCACCTGATAGCGATCGAAGGCATCCGCGAGGCGGCTGGACACGCGAAGCAGTGCGGCATGATCCACGCGGCCTTGCTCCCCGCGGACCATGCGAAGCACGGATGCCATGGCTTGCCCATCCAGCGGCCCCTGTCCGCGCAGCGCTCCGGCGAGTGCCGCGGCGATGCGGAACCCGAGCTGGTCGATGTCCTGGCGACCACGAGGCGACGGCACCGGGCTGCCCGCGCAGGCCAGGTCCAGAAGGAAGGAGCGAAGGAAGGGCGTCTCCACGCCACCCCAGGCCCCGAGCCTGCGGGCCATGTCGGCGCGAAGCCAGCGGCCGAGGCCCGGTCCCTGCACCGCCACCACGCAGCGATCGAGCGGCCCGGGCGGCCGAGGCCCGGCGAACATGCCGGCCAGATCGGCGGCCAGCGCATCGGCGGTGGCGGCCCGCACCAGCCGGAAGCCGCGGAGGTTGTCCGACCGGGATGCGGAGACGGCGTCAGCGTCCACGCGGCCAGTGTAAATGGCCCGCGCGGACGCAATCCGGACGCAGATGGCCGAGCCGCGTCCCCCTGCTCATCCTCGACGATCCCCACCTCGCCGGCGACCGCGGCCGGAGGCGAGGGGGCTCGATGCGCGGCCTCCCTGAACGCCACGCCTGACTCGCCGAAGGTGGTTTCGGAAGAACGAGGCCACCGCGTCCTTGCCGATCTCGCCGGCAGCGCGCCGCATGGTGAGCATCTCCAGTGGCTCCGGCTCCGGAAGATCCCCAACCCCGTTGGCGTCGTCAAAGATCAGGGCCGCCAGCACGGCGGCCCGCTTGTTACCGTCGTTGAACGGATCATTCCTGTAGAGATGGAACAGGTAGGCACCCGCCTGGTCCGCAAGCGCTCGATGCAGCGGCAGGCCACCGAATTGCTGGCGGGGCATCATGACAGCGGACTCGAGAAGCCCCTGATCGCGGATGCCGGCCAGCCCACCTTCATGCCCGAGCGTGTCGGCATGCATGAGGATGACGTCATCGACCGAGAGAAAGCGCGGGGATCTCCGCATGGTCACTTGGCAAGGTTGCGAAGCATGACCCGATATCGCGGGCGAATGGACTTCAGGCTGCGGGCAACCACCGCCTTGCCCAGTCCCACGCCCACCGGGGTGATGATCAGGCTGTCGCCGCTGACCGTGATCTGCACGGCGTCATCCGGCTGCAGTCCAATCGCCTCGCGGATGGCCCGATCGAGCACGATCGCGTGACTGTTGCCGACCCGCTGAAGCGTCTTCACCGTGGTACGAACATTGTGCATACGCCTCGGCGACCAACAACCCCCGCTGCATCCGACATCAGCCTGGTGCTGGTGGAGTTCGGCGCCACCGGCGGCTGCCTGAGCGCGGATCTGGACCATGATGGCGAGGTCGGTGCCGCCGACATCTCCGTGCTCCTGGTGCACTTCGGGCCCTGCCCGTAGTCCCACCCCTCACGCGCAC
>RFOC01000072.1 GCA_009926815.1 Planctomycetota bacterium | reverse complement strand
TGAGCAGCGAGGTGAACACGCGGTGCTCCGGGCGCATCACCGAACGGAACGCCGTGGCGATGATGGGCTGGCTCTTTCCGCCCACCGCCGTCATGTCGTAGAAGTTGTGCGGCTCCATGGCGAAGCACGCGAAGAACCGGGCGATCCAACGGTACTCGTCCGGCCGGCCGATGCGGATGGCGCCGTGCCGCTCGCCGCTGGTGCGATCAAGCTGCTCCGGGCTGATGGCGAAGCCCCGATGCAGGAGCCCGACCAGCGTGCAGACCGCCGTGTTGCACGCCCGATTCACCAGCAGGCTCCGGTCGTACAGAGGCACCTCGCGGCCGAACATGGCCGAGAGCTCGGCGAACAGGCGGTTCTGCATCTGGACACGGTCGGCGAAGGGCTGGTGCATGGGACCTCCTGGCCTCCCAAGGGTACGCCCGCCCCGCGACCGGTTCGACCGTGCGAACGCCCAGGTGGTGTTCGACCAGGCGCTCCAGGCATTCCATGCGGGCCAGTTCGAGCCCGCGTTGCAGTACGTGGACAAGGCGATCGCCCGATTCCCGAGGGATGGCGGCTACCAGCTTCTTCGAGGCCGGATCCTGCTGGAGATGAAGCGGGTGGACCTGGCTCGCGAGTGCTTCACGAGGTCCGCGGAGCTCTCGCCGGAGGCGGCGGAACCGCACTACTACCTGGGCATCGTGCATCAGCGATGGGGTGAACTCGACCAGGCGGCTGCGGAATACGCCAAGGCGGCGGCACTCGCCCCCTCGCAGCTGCAGTACGTGGCCGCGGAATGCGAGACGCTGGTGGCCGCCGGCAAGTTCGATGCCGCACAGGCCAGGCTCGACGCGGTTGCCAAGTCGTTCGAGTTCAGCCCTGTCCTCGATCGGGTGCGCGCCGACCTGGCGGGCCAACGCGGCGATCTGTGCGATCGCGAGCACTGGCTGGCCGCGGCCAGGCTTCGCACCGATGCCTCCAAGGCCGGCATGCTGGCCGAGGAGATCGCGCACAATCACTTCGAGCAGGGCCACTGGGCGGCGTGCGTGACGGCCCTGGATGACGAGGCACTGGCCGGCGAGAGCCATCGTCCGGACCTGGTGCGCATGCGGGCCCGATGCCTGCTGATGCTGGATCGAGCCAGGGAGGCCCGCGATCTCATGCTGACGCTGCGCGACCAGGTGGATGCCGATGGCCGGAATGCCTCCATCCTGGGCATGGCCGCCATGCGCCTGGGCGATGCCACCCGAATGAGCGAGGCCGGTCGCGTGCTGACGCAGTGCCGCCCGGAGCGATGCGATGGATGGCTGCTTCTGGGCGTCGCGGCACTTGAGCGAGGCGATCAGGCCGAGGCGGAACGGATGCTCCGCGAGGCTTCGAACCGCGAGCCAACCCGTGATCTGCCTCGCCGACTGCTGGCTGGGCTGCAGGCCACCCAGGCGCCCGACCGCACACGGACGGCGCAAGCCACGAACTGATCGGCAATTTCGGCTTCCACGGGGGTGGGTCAGCCATCCACATGTCGTTTTTGGCCAGATTTCGGGGTTTCATGCGGAGCAGCTCATGCATTTCTGCGGTTTTCGGGCCCTTCCTGCCGAAACAGTTCCCGTGCGGCGGTCCGCGGTGGGCCGCCTGCCCCGCCTCTCGGCGGAGCCGAGGCACGCAAAGCAAGGCGGGAGCGCCCCGCACATACGGAGATCAGCGAATGGAAAGCTTCAAGGTCGTGAAGGGTTGGATTCGCGAGTTCGTGGACGTGGCCGTGCTGTTCGTGGCGGTCGGCGTGATGGTGCAGATCCTGTTCGGCAACAACGTCCCCTTCTTCAACAGCGTGACCACCAACCTGATGTCCTTCATCACCCAGCTGGGCAGCAACGGCCTGGTCGGCCTGATCGCGCTGTTCGTGATCGTGTGGGTGTTCCAGAAGGACAAGGCTCACTGATCCGCTGACGCATCGAACGAATGACGCACAAGGCCTCCCCTGACGCGGGGAGGCCTTGTCGCTTCTGGGGCCGGCACGGGATCCCTACCCTTGGGGCATGGACTGGATCCGCGCTCCCCTGCTGCTGGTCGGCTCGAATCTCTTCATGACCTACGCCTGGTACGGGCACCTGCGGGACCTGAAGGCCAGGCCCCTCTGGATCGCCGTGCTGGTGTCCTGGGGCGTGGCGTTCTTCGAGTACTGCCTCCAGGTGCCCGCCAATCGCGTCGGATTCCAGCAGTCCGGATTCTCGCTGCAGCAGCTGAAGGTGATGCAGGAGATCATCACCATGGCGGTGTTCGCGGTGTTCGCCGTGGCCTACATGCGGGAACGGCTCACGCTGAACTTCCTGTGGGCCGGACTGTGCCTGGTGGCCGCGGCATGGTTCATGTTCCGGGACATGGGGCAGCCCGCGTGAACGCCGAGCCCACCTGGATCTTCGACTTCGACAGCACGCTGGTCGCCACCGAGGCCCTGGATGAGCTGGCGGAGATCGCGCTGGCCGACGATCCGGGGCGAGAGGCTCGCCTCGCCCGCATCCGGGACATCACCGCCATGGGCATGGACGGCCGCATGGGCATCGAGCGGAGCCTGTCGGAGCGACTGGCCATGCTGTCGCTGCGCGCGAGCCTGCTCCCGCCGCTGGTCGATCGGCTCGCCTCCCGATTCGCCCCGAGCGTCTGGAGCGGCCGCGCCCGCCTGGCCGCCATGAGCCACCGAGTGTGGGTGGTCAGCGGAGGCTTCCACGAGTGGATCGAGCCCGTCATCGAGCGGCTCGGGCTGCGACCGGCGCACGTGATCGCGAACCGCCTGCGACCGGCCGCTGGCGGTTTGCTGGAGCTGGACCCCGCGGCATCCCCGTGCGCCGTGGACAGCGGCAAGGCGACGGCCATCGAGGCTGCGGGCCTGGGGCGACCGCGCATCATGGTGGGCGATGGCATGACCGACTGGCGCGTGCGCGAACTGGGTGCCTGCGAGCGGTTCGTGTGCTTCACGGAGGTCGTGCATCGGGCCCCGGTCGCGGCAAAGGCGGATGTGGTGGCCGCCAGCCTGGACGCGGTGCTTGGGGCCGCGTGATCGGCCGGACCGCGACGAGCACGCGTCTCAGGGAACCGACGCGTCGATGAAGACGTCGACCTGCTGGCCCACGTAGACCGGACCGTCGGCCTTCTCGACCTCGTAGACCACCATGAGCACGCGAGTGTCCACGCGTTCGGTCACCAGGCCGCGAAGGCTGGTCTTGGGCACCACGCTGGGCTCGATGCGCACGAACTTCAGGTGCAGCTGGGCGGGATCTCGGCCTCGCGTGAAGGCCTCGGCCCTGGCCCCCTCGCGCACGCGAGCCGCGTCGTCCTCGTCCACCTGCACCTTGACGTGCAGCGGCCCATCCTCGCCCAGCGTGACCATGGGACTGTCCAGCTTGCCGGCGGTGGCGTATTCGCCCTCGCGCACATCCACCTTGAGCACGGTGCCGGCGCGGGGCGCCTTCACGGTGAGTCGGTCCAGATCCGTCCGTGCGCGCTCGACGGAGGCCTTCGCCGCGGCGACCTCCCGTCGGGCCACCTCAAGGTCGGCCTTCCACGCCCCGGCCTTCAGCCGGGCGAGTTCGGCGCGGATCTGCTCCAGAGACGCCTGAGCGGCCAGCATGGCGAAGCGCCGCTGCTCCAGATCCTCCACGCTGGCGGCTCCCGCCTCGCGCGCGGCCTTCACTCGCTCGTACGTGCCCTTCGTGCGCTCGGCCTCGACCTCGGCCGCCTTCACCCTGGCCTCCACGGGGGGCAGGTCCTCGGCTCGCGGCTGGGCGGCCAGGCGCTCCAGGCGACCCTCCTCCAGCTGCAGCGCCGCCAGGCGCATGTCCAGTTCGGCCTGTCGTTCGTGCGTCTCCAGCGTGAAGAGCGCCTGACCCTCGGTGACGCGGTCGCCCGGCTTGACCAGGATGCGATCCACGATGCCGGGCACGGCGGTGCCCACGGCGACGCGCTCGCCCCGCGGCTCGACCACGCCCAGCCCCGCCACCCGACTCTCGCCCAGCGTGCTGCGCGCGGGCTGATTGGGCGGCGCGGTGACCGCGCTGGACGGCGTCAGCAGCCAGGTGACGGCCACGGCGAAGCCGAAGGAGAGCGCGGCGGCGATGGGCAGGAGGCGGCGGAGCATCAGGTGGGACCCGAAGGGTAGGCGACTTCCGTGGGCACGCGATCCTCGACGCGGACCACCACGCCATCATCCATTTCCGAGATCCGATCCGCGAAACCGAACACGCGCTGGTCGTGGCTGACGACGATCACCACACGGCCGGGCCGCACCGCCACGCTGCGGAGCAGTTCCATGACCTGGTGGCCGCTGCGGGCGTCCAGCGCCGCCGTGGGCTCGTCGCAGAGCAGCAGGTCGGGATCATGGACCAGGGCCCGTGCAATGGCCACGCGCTGCTGCTGCCCGCTGCTGAGCTGCTTGGGCAGCTTGGAGAGGTGGTCGGCAAGCCCGAGCCGGCCAAGCATGTCGGCGGCCTTCCGAAGCGCGTCGGGCCACGCCGCGCCCGCCGCCACCAGCGGCACGGCCACGTTCTCGGCGGCCGTGAGTCCCCAGATGAGGTTGTACTGCTGGAAGACGAAGCCGATCCGGTGCAGCCGGAAGTCGAGCAGCGCGTCGGGCTTCATGCCGGAGAGTTCCTGGCCGAGCACCCGCACCGAGCCGCCGTCGCAACCCAGCAGGCCGGCGATGATGGAGATGAGCGTGGTCTTTCCGCAGCCGGAGGGACCGATGAGCATGGTGAGCTGGCCGGGCTCGGCATCGAACCGCAGTCGCTTGAGCACATGCTGGCGCACGCCGGCCGAGTCGAACGATCGCTCGACATCGCGGCAGTGCACGCCCTGCAGGTGGGGGTCCATGGGTCAGTTCCTGAACACGATGGCCGGATCCGCGGTGAGCACGCGGCGGATGGAGAGGAAGCAGCTGGCCACGACCATGGCGTAGATGAACACGCCCGTGCCCACGAAGACCGCCACCGGCATGTTCATGCCGCGCAGGCCGCCGGTGCCCGGGCCGAAGAACGCGAAGAACACGCTGGCCGCGCCCACGCCGAAGGCGAATCCCAGCACGGCCACCACGGAGGCCTGCAGGAAGATCATGCCCAGCACGCTTCGGTTGCCGATGCCGATGGCCTTGAGGGTGGCGAACTGCTTCACGTTCTCCACGCTGAACAGGTAGAAGGTCTGCCCCACCACCGCCACGCCGATCACCACGCCCATGAGGATGGTCACGCCGAAGAACTCCGCCACACCCGAGAACCGCAGCATCCACACGATGATCTCGGCGGCGAAGCCTCGACTGCTCCGCGCCTTCAGGCCGGTCTGCCGCTCGATCTCCAGGGCCACCCGCTGCGGATCGTGCCCATCCATGGCCTTGGCCAGCACGAAGCTGACGGTGTTGTCGGTCTCGCGGCTCATCTGCACGGCCAGCGACCGCTTGGCGTAGAGCACCGTCTGCCCGCCCCACGCGGGCGGCGCCTTGCAGAAGCCGCCCACCACCGCGCGCGTCTGGCCAATCTCCACCTCCTGGCCGATCTCCACGGGCAGGTCGGGGAAGTTCTGCTGGTAGCCGCTGATGTCGAAGATGACCGCGTTCGGCTGGTCGAGCGCGTGCACGTCGCCGGCCACCATGCGCGCCGCGGGCGCCCCGATGAGCGTGGCATCATCCACGCCGATCACCAGCACCGGACGGAAGGAACCCTGCCGCGTGCGCACCATGCCCAGGGCCTGGTAGTACGGCACCGCCCACTGCACGCCCGGCACCGATCGGACCTGGTTCACCACCCCCTCGCGCATGGGATCGGCCAGGTCCAGGATCTCGACATTGGGCTTCATCACCCAGATGTCCGCCGCACTGGCGGACTGCACGCCGTAGGTGCTGCTGCGGAGCGCGCTCCAGAAGATGGCGGCCTGCTGGCTGATCAGCAGGCTGGCGAAGGCGATGCCCGCCACCAGGGCGATGTACTTCGCCTTGTCATGGGTGAGCATCGCCAGGGCCACGCGGATCATGTCCCCGGCATTCGACCATGACCGCGAACGGGATGCGTCCGGATACCTTCCCGACGTGCTCCGTCTCGAGGGCCTCGTGAAGCGTTTTGACGGCGTCGCGGCGGTCGACGGGCTGTCGCTTCGCGTGGAAAGGGGCCAGATCTTCGGGCTCCTGGGCCCGAACGGGGCGGGCAAGAGCACCACCATCGGCATGGCCATGGGGCTGCTCCGTCCGGACGCGGGAAGCGTGGAGATCGAGGGTCATGGGTCACCGGTGCGAACGGAGGCCCGCCGCGCCCTGGGCGTGGCGCCCCAGTCGGAGGCGCTCTACGACGATCTCTCCGGACTGGAGAACCTGCGCTTCTTCGCGCGGATCCTGGGCCTGCGGGAGCCCTCCCGCGCCGCCAGCGAGGCGATCGAGCGGGTGGGGCTTGGCCCACGCGGCCGTGATCGCGTGAAGACCTACTCGGGCGGCATGCGCAGGCGACTGAACCTGGCTGCGGCCATCCTGCACCGGCCGCCCCTGCTGCTGCTGGACGAGCCCACGGCAGGCGTGGACCCCCAGAGCCGCGCCAGCCTGCTCGACCTGGTGCGCTCGCTGGCGCAGGAGGGTGCCGCGGTGCTCTACACCACCCACTACATGGAGGAGGCCGCGAAGCTCTGTGACCGCGTCGGCATCATGGACCGGGGCCGCCTGCTCGACAGCGGCTCCGTGGACGAACTGCTGCAGCGCCACGGCACGGAGACGCTGGTCTTCGTCCAGCGGAACGGTCACGGCGAGGAGCGCGTGGCCACCCGGGACCCGATGGGCGTGGTGAGCCAGGCGCTGCAGGCCGGCGAGGTGACCGGTCTGCGCGTGGAGCGGCCTGACCTGGAGACCGTGTTCCTTTCGCTCACCGGACGGAGCCTGCGCGACTGATGCGCGCGGAATGGGCCATCGCGACCAAGGACCTGCGGCTGCTGGCCCGGGACCGGACCGGCGCCTTCTTCGTGCTGCTGTTCCCGCTGCTGATCATGGTGTTCTTCGGATCGGTGTTCGGCGGCAGCGGGCCGGGACGGGGCGCCATCGCCGTGGCCGTGACGGATCTGGCAGGCACACCCCTGGCGCGCGCCTTCGCCAGTGACCTGAGAACCCAGGGCGCGCTCCAGGCCACCATCGCGGACGATCGACGGACGGCGGAAACCCTGGTGCGCACGGGCAAGGCGGTCGCCGCGATCGTGATCCCAGCCGATTTCGACCGCAAGGCCACCTCGCTGCTCCAGGGCGGTCGCGTCGAGGTGGAACTGCTGTCGGATCCCGCCCGAGGTCCGGAGACGGCACTGCTTCAGGGCATGCTGACCCAGATGGGCTTCCGCACCATGGGTCGGATCCTTGAATCGCCGTCCATGGGTCGTGACATGGTCGCGCAAGCCAGGCTCATGATCGCCGCCTCGCCCGGGATGACGCAGGACGAGCGATCCCGCCTGCGGACGCTGCTCGACGCGGCGGAGGACGTGGTCGTGCAGCGCACGCCCAGCGGGGATGGGGGCGTGGTCGCCGCCCCTCCCCTGGTGCAGGTGCGGATCTCCGAACTCGCTCGCGAGGCGAACGTGCCCAGGAACGCCTACGCGATCACCTTCCCGCAGGGCGTGGCCTGGGGACTGATGGGCTGCGTGGTCGCCTTCGGGGCCAGTCTGGCCGAGGAACGCCGAAGGGGCACCCTGCTGCGGCTGGTGACGGCGCCCCTGGTGCGGCTGCAGATCCCGCTGGGGAAGTTCCTGGGCTGCTTCATGGCCAGCATGGTGGTGATCACGGTGCTGTGCGTGTTCGCCATGACCGTGCTCGGCGTCCGCGTGGGCAGCCTGGCCATGCTCATGGCGGCGGCCATCGCCAGCGCGTATGCCTTCAGCGGTCTCGCCGTGGGACTGGCGGGCTTCTTCCGAACCGAGGGCAGTGCACGAAGCGCGGGCAACGCCGTGGTGCTCATGCTGGCCATGGTGGGCGGCGGCACCGTCCCGCTGGCGTTCATGCCCCCGTTCCTGCGCACGGCCAGTGCCGCAAGCCCGTTCAGCTGGTCCATCTTCGCCATCGAGGGCGCCGTCTGGCGCGGACTGGGCTGGAACGAGATGGCGCCATCCCTGCTGGTGCTGTGGGTGCTCGGTTCCGCCGGACTTGCCGCGGGCCACCTGACGATCCGCACGCGGGAGGGATGATCGTGGCGAGCCGTGCGCCATCCCGATGCTGGTGGTGCGGCACCGATCCGCTCTACGTGGACTACCACGATCACGAGTGGGGCGTGCCGCTGCGCGATGACCGCGAGCTGTACGCCAAGCTGGTGCTCGACGGCTTCCAGGCCGGGCTCTCGTGGATCACGATCCTGCGAAGGGCGCGCAGGCATCCTGGCGGCCTTCGACGGGCTCGACCCCGAGCGCGTGGCCCGCTACGGCAAGCGCGACGTCGCGCGACTGATGCGCGACGAGCGCATCATTCGCAGCGGCGCGAAGGTGCGATCGGCGATCACCAATGCGAAGGCCTGGTGCGAGGTCATGCACCGCGGCGGCCGGCACGCCTTCCGAGACCTGGTGTGGGAACCCACGGGCCACGCCGTGAAGGTGCGGCGCCCGCGCCGACGCGCCGATGTGCTCGCCGAAAGCCCAGAGAGCCGAGCCCTGTCGCGTCGCCTGAAGGCCGAGGGGTTCTCGTTCTGCGGCCCGGTGATCTGCCACGCCTACATGCAGGCCGTGGGCAGCGTGAACGAGCACCTGGTGTCGTGCTTCCGGCACGAGCCGGTTCGCGCGCTGGCGCGCCGCCAGGGCCTGCTCGACTGACTCACTCGTCCGACTTCTCCTCGGCCTCGCTGTACAGCACGTCGGCCGGCGTCTCGACGAGGCGGCCCAGGCGGCGCAGTTCCGGCAGCCACCACGCGACCAGCCCGGTGATCGCCAGGGTGCCGAAGCCACCGCTGACCACGCTGAACACCGGCCCCATCCACGCCGCGACGAGCCCGCTCTCGAATCCGCCCAGCTCGTTGGAGCATTCGATGAACATGGTGTTGACCGCGCCCACGCGCCCGCGCAGCGCGTTCGGCGTGCGCATCTGGACGAGCACGTGGCGGATCACGACGCTCACGTTGTCGGCCGCACCCGCGACCGCGAGCGCCAGCACCGAGAGCCAGGGCGCGGTCGAGAGCCCGAACACGATCGTGGCGGCCGCGAACGCCACGACGCTCCAGAGGAGCGCCGGACCGGCGTTGCGGAACCGGGGCCGGAACGCCAGCCAGCCCGCCATCAGCAGCGCCCCCATGTAGGGGGATGCCCGCAGGATGCCGTGCAGCTGCGGCCCGCCGCCGAGGATCTCGTCCGCGTACTGCGGCAGCAGCGCGGTCGCGCCGCCGAA
>RFOC01000071.1 GCA_009926815.1 Planctomycetota bacterium | reverse complement strand
CTCAGGCCGTCTGGGCACCGGTGCCGGACTCCGGCTCCAGGTCACCCGAGACCTGCATGGCGCGGCGGCGACCATCCGAGGTCCGAGCGATCGCGGCCATCATGCCCAGGCTGAACGCGGTCAGGATCCAGCCGGTGCCCCCGCGGGAGATCAGCGGCAGTGCGATGCCCTTGGTGGGTGCAAGTCCCGTGACCACGACCACGTTGATCAGGGCCTGCGTGACCACCGTCAGCGTGAAGCCCATCGCCACCAGCGACTCGAAGTTGGTCGTCAGCGGCACCACGCGCGTGGATCCATCGTGGGCCGTCACCTTCGCGGTGCTCGTGGCGATCGCGAGTCCGGTGAGAGCCAGCAGCACGAAGAGCGCCACGATGCACGCGGCACCGGCCAGGCCCAGTTCCTCGCAGGCGATCGCGTAGATGAAGTCCGTCGTGGCCTCGGGCAGATAGCCGAACTTCTGGATGCCGTTGCCCAGGCCGCGACCCGGCAGTCCGCCGCCGGCGATGGCGGCCATGCTCTGGATCACGTGATAGCCCTTGCCCTGCGCGTCGGCGTAGGGATCCAGGTACGCCAGGATGCGGTTCACGCGGTAGGGACTGGTGATCACCAGCGCCACGAACGCCAGGCCCGCCGCCGGCAGGAGCATGGCCACCTGCCAGAACCGCACGCCTGCGGCGACCAGCATGATCAGCGCCACCACCATGATGAGCACCGCGGTGCCCAGGTCCTCCAGCGCGACCAGGCCGGCCACCGCGCTCACCATGGCCAGGGGCGGCAGAAGGCCCCGGGTGAAACTGCCCATGGCTCCCGAACGGCGGCAGCAGTGCCACGCCACCAGCAGCGGCATGCCCCACTTGGCCAGTTCGCTCGGCTGCAGACCCACCGGGCCGATCGAGATCCATCGCTTGGCTCCGTTGACCTCGCGGCCCACCCCCGGCACGTGCACCAGCAGCAGGCCCAGCACGATCGCCGCCAGCAGCCACGGCATGGGGCTGGCCCATCCGCGTCGGGTGAAGAGGCCCTCCACCTGCACACGCGTGCCCAGCCACAGGGCCACCACCGCCGAGACGGCGAACCACGTGTTGCGGCCCAGCAGCAGCGACTCCACCGTGGTGGTGCCTCCACCGGCGCTGGTCAGGCTGGCGCTGTTGACCAGCACCGTGCCCGTGACGAGCAGCGCAACCACGAGGAAGATCAGGCCCTGACCGGGACGCATGCCACGGCATCATCGGCCCGGGGGGCCCGGAAACGGCAAAAAGGGCCCTCCCTCGGGCACCCAAGCCGTAGACTGGTTCCCTCCCATGTCGGCCGTTCCCGTGTATCTCGAGACCTTCGGCTGCCAGATGAACGAGCTCGATTCCGAGCTCGTCCGGGGCCAGTTGCTGCGCCTCGGCTACGCCTTCGTGGACCATCCGGAGCAAGCCCAGGTGGTGCTGTTCAACACCTGCTCCGTGCGGGAGCACGCCGAAAGCAAGGCCTACAGCCGCATCGGCCTGGTGGGCAAGCGAAAGGCGGCGGGCGAACAGGTGCTTCTTGGCGTCCTGGGCTGCATGGCCGAGCGGGACGGGCTGGACATGCTCCGCCGCTATCCCCAGGTGGACGTGCTGTGCGGCCCGGGCGAGTTGGATCGCCTCCCGGCGCTTCTGGATGCCGCCCGTCGCAGCGAGGCGGCCACCCAGGCCGAACGCGTGGCCCTGGCCGGCAACCGCACCCGGCGAACCGCCACCCTGCACGCGGTGCAGGATGACCTGGAGACCCTGGATCTCTCGCGGGCCTTCGATCCGGATGCCGCGGGCCGTGCCCGGCACAGTGCGCAGGTGCGCATCACCCGTGGCTGCAACAAGTTCTGCACCTACTGCGTGGTGCCCTACACCCGAGGCGCCGAGGTTCACCGCCCCCCCGATCACATCGTGGAGGAGTGCCGCCGACTGGCGGACGCCGGGGTGATCGAGGTCACGCTGCTGGGGCAGACGGTGAATCACTACCGCTACCAGCATGGCCTGGCCCTCACCGTGGGCGGCCGGGAGGCTCCGCAGGTGGGCCCCGGACTTTCGGCGTTCCGCCAGCCCGTCGCGGAGGGCGTGACCAGCTTCGCCCGCCTGCTGCAGCGCATCCACGACGAGGTGCCGGCGATCGAGCGACTTCGCTTCGTGACCAGCTACCCCCGGGACTTCGGTCCGGATGTGCTGCAGGTCATGCGCGATTGCCCGCGCATCTGCCGCTACCTGCATGCACCGGCGCAGAGTGGCAGCGACCGCATCCTGGGCCTGATGAACCGCGGCTACACGCGCGCGGAGTACGAGGCCTTCGTGGAGCAGGTGTTCACCTTCCTGCCGGATGCCACGCTTGCGGGCGACATCATCGTGGGCTTCCCGGGCGAGACGGACCAGGATTTCGAGGCCACCTGCAGCCTGGTGCGTTCGCTGCCCTTCAAGAACAACTTCATCTTCAAGTACTCGCCACGACCCGGCACGGTGGCCATCGACCGCTTCCCGGATGACGTGCCCGACGAGGTCAAGCGTCTTCGCAACAACCAGCTGCTGGCGATCCAGTCGCACACCAGCGAGCGCGTGCACGCCACCTGGGTTGGACGGACCGTGCCCGTGCTCATCGAGGAGCAGTTCGAGTCATCCGAGGCGCCGTCGGCACGCGGCGTGGAACTGCGATGGGAGCGGCGCGCGGACGCACCGCGTCGAAAGGCGCTGCGCGGACGCACCCCGGGCGACCTGATCGTGGCCATGGATCTGCCTGCGGGAACGCAGGCGGAGAACTGGGTGGGCCGGATCGTGCCCGCACAGGTGGAATCGGCCTCCGCCCTGCTGCTGCAGGGGCGGATGACGCAGGCTTGAGCTCGAGTCCAAGAGTCTTATAAAAACGCCTGTTTACGGCTTTAATGTCGCTTTTTTGCTCATAAGCCACTAGAGGGCTTCAACAAACCGCCTTCCTTGCACAAATTCGCCTTCAAACGCTTTCCACGGAACTTTGGAAAGCCACTGTCCGGACTGTCGGATGGCAGGGCACAGGCTCCTGGGTCATGTGATCCATGAGTCGAGAGGGAGAAAGGCCCTGCCGGACAATTTGATCCTCCTGAAGAGAGGGAAAGGAACTGGCAATGAAGAGCCATATGTTTGTTGGTTCGACGGCTTTGATCATGGGTCTGACCTCCTCGGCGCTCGCGACCGTGGAAGGCACCCGTCTGTATGGCGACGCCTACCTGGTGACGGATGGGGCCAAGACCTACTCCGTGCTTGATGTCTACATCAAGGCGAGCCAGTCCACGGACATCGTGGCCAGCGTCTACGGCGTCTCGGCCTACAAGGCCTCGTGGGTCCAAGACCAGAGTCTGGCCTTCCGGCACGCCGACAACAGCACCTGGAATGCGAACTACACCGCGGAGAACTCGGCTTTCGCCGGTTCATGGACCGCCCAGAAGGCCAAGTGGGACAGCTTCGTCACCCAAGGCATGCGGACCCAGACCAGTGATGTCGATGGCGCCACGCCCATCGCGCTGACCGCCGACCCTGGCTTCAGCAACATGAACTCGGCCAACGCCTCCCGCATCACCGGCGCGAGCACGGGCAACGGTCCCGGCTGGTATCCGTCGGCCGGTGCCACGGCGGCCAGCAATCCGTACTGCGTGGTGGGCTACTACAACGGAGCAGCCAACCTGGCCAAGACGACCTCCAACATCGCAGCCAACGGCATCAATGCCGGCAGCAGCCTGAACAACATGTTCATGATCGCCCGATTGGCCATCGACACGGCGGATTTTACGAGCATCTCTCCGTACACCGTCACCATCAAGCTGGCCATGACGGTGCTCAACACGGGCGCGACTGGCTCGACCGGTGGCGGCACCAACACGGCTTACCGAGCCAACTCGACGCTGGAGTTCGCCACCGTCCCAGGCCCCGGCGCTCTCGCCGCAGTCAGCCTGGCGGCGTTCCTCCGTCGTCGACGTCACTGAATCACTGGCCTCCTGGATCTTCCCACTCTTCAAGCCGTTGCGGCCCTCGGGTCGCAACGGCCTTTTTTTCTGCCGCGTTCTATCCTGCACCGCTTGAAGCTTCCGCCACCACAGGTTCCCTCCCGCCCAGCCTCGCGGGACTGGCTGGCCATCTGGGCCACCATCAGCAGTGCATCCGCACTGCTCACGTGCCTGACGCCGCTGGCCGCAGTGGGCGGCGTGCTGGGCTTCATCGCGTGGCGCAGGTCCGCTGCAGCTGGACAGCGGAATCGGATGGCCGGCTGGGCCCTGGGACTTGCGGGTGCTGCCATCGCCGTTCAGCTGGCTCTGGCCGAGGCGGTGAACGGCTGGCTGCTGCCCAATCTTGAGCGGCGCACCATTCGTGCCATCACGGCAGCGTGCGAGGGCCGTTTTGACCAGGCCGTGCCCGAGACCTCGGGCCTGGCCCCGTTGTCCGCCGCGCCTTCCCGCGAGGCCATCGAGCGCTTCGCGGCCGAGCTGGCCTCGGACCTGGGATCCCTTCGGTCGGTCAGCGTCATCGATCCGGCGGTGACTGGCTCACCCCTGACGCCCCTGGTCAGCATGGCGCTGGTGGCCCGGTTCGAGAAGGGCGACTGCACGGGATCCGCGCAGGTCCAGTGGGTCGCCCCGCAAGCGTCCGACCCACAGCCCTGGCTGCCCACGGCCCGCGTGCTGGAGATCGACTTCAGCCTGCGCGGAGGCCGCTCCATCCGAGTCTCCGCGGCGGAGGCCGCATCCCCATGAACGAGACTTCCGATCCCCAGCCCCCCGCCACGCAACTCTGCCGGACCAGCGTGCTGGCCGCCATGTTCGCCGTGCCGCTGTGCTGCCCGCCCATGACGCTGCTGGCCACCGTGACGGGACTCGTTGCGCTGCGGCAGATCCGGCGTGATGCGTCGCTGCACGGGCGGGGCCTGGCATGGGCCGCCGTGATCGCGGGGGTGCTCTCCACGCTGGTGTTCAGCGTGCTGTTCTGGCGCAACGGCCTGAACACGCTCTGGCGAGGCCCGAATCCACCGGTCAGCGCACTGCTGCAGGCCCGCCCGGCCGAGATGCCGCTGCACTGGAGCGGTCCAGCCGCCACGGCCACCACCCAGGTCATGCAGGCGTTCGCGGCACCCCTGCAGGCCCGTCACGGGGCGTTCCGCCAGGCGCGCAACAGCGCCTCCAGGCTGGCCTCGCTGCAGCAGGATGGAAAGGATCCCGTCATCACGGTTCCCATCACGCTGGTCTTCGAGCGGGCCGAGGTGGAGGCGGATCTGGGTCTGGAGCGTTTCGATGCCCGCGGCGGCGGCGTGGTCATGAAGTGGCGGAACCTGCGGGTGCTCGATCCCGGCCTGGACAACCCCGTCTTCCCGCCCGGGGATCCCGGACCACCGCCGCTGGCCCCGCCTGCTCCGGGGAAACCCGGCACTTCGCTCGCACCCGCGTCGGCGTCCCCGCTACGCTGAGGGCATGTCGAACGCGATCGAGGTCCGCGAGCTGGTCCGCGTCTTCGGCACCCAGACGGTGCTTGCCGGCATCAACCTGGATGTGAAGGAAGGCGAGACCATGGTCATCATGGGTGGCTCGGGCTGCGGCAAGAGCACGCTGCTGCGCCACCTGATCGGCAGCCTGAAGCCCACCTCCGGGAACATCCATCTCTTCGGCGAGGACATCAGCGTGCTGCCCGAGGCCGAGATGGACCGGGTGCGGCGCAAGTTCGGCATCCTGTTCCAGTCCGGCGCACTCTTCAACAGCATGACGATCGCCGAGAACGTGGCCCTGCCGCTGCGGGAGCACACCGACCTGGATCACCACATCATCGACATCCAGGTGAAGATCAAGCTGGAGCTGGTGGGCCTGCGCGAGCACGCCGACAAGTTCCCCAGCCAGATCAGCGGCGGCATGAAGAAGCGGGCCGGCCTGGCCCGCGCGCTGGCCCTGGATCCTCGCATCCTCTTCTACGACGAGCCCAGCGCCGGACTGGATCCGGTGACCAGCGCCGAGATCGACCAGCTGATCCTGGACCTCACCCGCAAGCTCGGCGTGACCAGCGTGGTGGTGACCCACGAGATGGACAGCGCGTTCACCATCGCCGATCGCATGGTCATGCTCGACAAGGGCCGCGCACTGCGGGTGGACACCCGCGAGGCCTTCGATGCGCTCCGCAAGCTGCCGGAGGACGCGGCCGCGGGACTCTCCGAGACCGAGCGCCTGATCCGGCAGTTCCTGCGCGGCGACGCCCAGGGCCCCATCACCGAGCGCAAGGCCGCCACCAACTACGCCGAGGACCTGCTGGGCACCGGCCTGCGGAAGCAGCCGGTGTCGGCGATCACGCCCACACGATGAACCCCTCGCTGGAGCGGATCGCCAGGGGCCGACGGTGCCTCGTGATGGGACTGGGCGCCTTCGGAGGCGGACTCGGCGTGACGCGCGCGCTGGTCCAGGCGGGCGCCAGGCAGGTGACGGTGACGGATCTGGCTCCGCAGGAGAAGCTCAAGTCCTCGGTGGAGGCGCTGCAGCCCCTGCTTCAGGCCGGACGTGTCCGACTGCGGCTCGGCGGCCACGACCCGGCGGATTTCCGTGACGCCGAACTGGTCATCGCCAACCCCGCCGTGAAGCATCCGTGGAACGACCCCTTCCTGGAAGCTGCGCGAGCCGGCGGGGCCGCCATCTCCACCGAGATCCGACTCTCGCTCGAGGGCCTGCCCCGAGAGCGCGTGATCGGCATCACCGGAACGGCGGGCAAGAGCACCACCAGCGCCATGATCGCCCATCTGCTCGATGGCCAGGGCCGCCGGGCCACGCTCGCCGGCAACATCGGCGGGAGCCTGCTCTCGGATCCGCCCAGCGTCGGGCCACGGGACTGGATCGTGGCGGAACTCTCCAGCTTCATGCTCTGGTGGCTGGGACCCGAATCCGGCCAGCCGCACTGGTCACCGCGCGTGGGCGTGCTCACGAACCTGGCGGACAACCACCTGGACTGGCATCTGGGCCCCGAGCACTACAGCGCCAGCAAGGCCCTGCTGCGCGGTCCCGGACAGGAGATCTTCCTCTCCGACTTCGACATGGACCCGGTCGCCGCCGCGCGATTCGCCGCCATGCCTCCAGGTGCCTGGTGGCGCGACGGCCAGCCGGGACTCGAGGCCGGGCTTGTGGCGTCGATGGCCGAGGCCTGTCCGCTGCCGGGACCGCACAACCGGCGGAACGCCCTGCTTGCCCTTCGCGTGGCTGCCGCCGCCATCCGGCTGGATGGCGAACAGCCCGACTGGGCCGCGCTGGAGACACGACTGCGGAGTTTCCGGGGTCTCCCGCATCGACTCTGCCTAGTGCATGAGCATGACGGGGTGCGCTGGTTCGATGACAGCAAGGCCACCACGCCCGAGGCCTCGCTGCTGGCGGTGGCCTGCTTTCCCGAGCGAGCTCGCGTGCACCTGATCGCGGGCGGCTACGACAAGGGCTCGGACCTGACGGCCATCGCGGAACTCGCCGGCTCGCTCGGTGGGCTCTACGCCGTGGGCGCCACGGCCGCGGCCATCGCCTCCCGAGGCGGCATCCCGTGCGGCACGCTCGATGGCGCCGTGGGCCGCATCCGGGCGGCGGCCAGACCCGGCGACGTGGTGCTGCTCTCCCCGGGCTGCGCCAGCTGGGACCAGTTCGAGAACTACCAGCAACGCGGCCTGCGATTCGCCGAACTGGCCCGTGGCCAGTAGCATTCCCGCACGATGCTCTCCGGATGGATTCGTCGGTCCCTGCTCGCCGCCATCGCCCTGCCCGTGGGCTGCTACGCCCCCGATGGCGGGTTCATGCCCAGTTCGGGCCGGGGCTTCGTCTACGAGAGCACGTCCATGCGGCCGCTGACCATCAGCGTGGTCGACACGCGGACGCAGGAGCCGTTCTTCGAGATGAAGGTTCCGGCGGGCAAGCAGCTCACGTTCAACTTCCTCCAGGGCGGCGGTGATGATCCGGTGCTGACCCCGGACCGCATGGTCTACGCCGTGTGGGACAACGGCACGCAGTTCGGGCACCTGGACAACCAGCTGACCTGCCCACCCGCCAGCTGCCGAAGGATCGACGTGGCCATCCGCGAAGCTCCGGAGTGGCCCGAACCGGATCCCGCCGTTCGACTGCGAACGGACCAGGCCGCGGATCGACCGCCGTACGCCACGCCGCAGGGCGGCAAGCTGCCCCCCAAGAGCGAGAGTCAGTACGACCAGTAAGCCGTGCGCATCGGCCACGGCTATGACCTGCACCGGCTTGAACCCCTGACGCCCCACGGCGCCGGCCGTCCCTTCGTGCTCGGCGGCGTGCATGTGCCGCATGATCGCGGCCCCGTGGGCCACTCCGATGGCGACGCGCTGCTGCATGCCGTGACCGACGCGATCCTGGGGGCCATGGGCGAGCCGGACATCGGCCAGCTCTTCCCCGACACGGATCCCGCGTGGGCAGGCAAGGACAGCGCCCACTTCCTCGCGGAGGCGGTGCGCCGGATGCGGGCAGCCGGGCTTCGCGTGGGCAACCTCGATGCCACCGTGATCTGCGAGCGACCGAAGATCGGTCCAGTGAAGTCGGCGATCCGGTCGCGGCTCGCCGCGCTGCTCGGCACCGCCGAATCTTCGGTGAACGTGAAGGGCAAGACCCACGAGAAGGTGGATGCGGTGGGCGAGGGGCGAGCCATCGAGGTGCACGTGGTGGCCCTGCTCGTCGCGGCCTGAACGGACGGATTCACGCGGCTTCGCGGGGCTTGCGGTTACACTGACGGACATGAGAGCCGTGGTCACCGGTCAGGTCGGCGTGGACAAGAAGCCCTACTTGAAGGCCGCGGCCGAACTCGCCGGTGAACGGGGCGACCGCATCGAGCTCTTCAACGTGGGCGACCTGATGTACGCCGAGGCCCCGGACGTGCGGCCCGGCCGCATCCTGGACCTGCCGCTCAGCCGCCTCTCCAGCCTTCGCCGGGCCGCCTTCAAGGACATCATCGCGGCCACGACGCCGGCGGAGGACCACCCCAACGTGGTGGTGAACACGCACGCCACCTTCCGCTGGCGACACGGTCTCTTCGCGGCCTTCGACCTGGACCTGCTCAAGCGGCTCAAGCCCGACATGTTCATCTGCCTGGTGGACAACGTGGAGGTGGTGCATCACCGCCTGCACGAGGAGCACGACATCGACGCCACGCTGAAGGACTGCATGGTCTGGCGCGAGGAGGAGATCCTGGCCACGGAGCTGGTGGCCCAGGCCATCGGATGCACGGGCGGCTTCTACATCCTGAGCCGAGGTCGCCAGGTGGACACCACCGAGACGGCGATGCGGCTGGTCACCCGCCCGGAGATGCGCAAGGTCTATCCCAGCTTCCCCATGAGCCACGTGGTGGACATGCCCGACGTGCTCGCCGAGATCGACCACTTCCGCGCGGAACTGGCGAAGCACTTCATCACCTTCGATCCGGGCGACGTG
>RFOC01000008.1 GCA_009926815.1 Planctomycetota bacterium | reverse complement strand
CTAGCATCGCCCCGCCTCGGCCAGGCGGGCGTGGCGGAATGGCAGACGCGCTGGATTTAGGTTCCAGTGGGATCAAACCCGTACAGGTTCAAGTCCTGTCGCCCGCATCCTTCCCCGACCCGGGATCACCATGACCGCCGCCCACCCCCCAAGCGAATGGACCGTCTCGAGCTGGCAGCGCCTCCCGGCCCGGCAGCAGCCCAACTGGCCCGATGCCGAGGCGCTGCGGTCGGCGGTGGGCGAGTTGTCTCGACTGCCGCCGCTGGTCACCAGCTGGGAGATCGAGTCCCTCCGTGCGCAGCTGGCGGATGCCGAGGAGGGCCGGCGGTTCCTGCTGCAGGGCGGTGACTGCGCGGAGACCTTCGACGAGTGCCGCAGCGACGCGATCGCGAGCAAGCTGAAGATCCTGCTGCAGATGAGCCTGGTCCTCACGCACGGCGGGGGCCGGCCGGTGATCCGGGTCGGTCGCTTCGCGGGCCAGTACGCCAAGCCCCGCAGCGAGGATGCCGAGACGCGCGAGGGCACCACGCTGCCGAGCTACCGCGGTGACATGGTCAACGGGCTGCCCTTCACGGCCTCGGAGCGCACGCCCAGGCCGGATCGCCTGATCGGTGCGCACGCCCACAGCGCGATCACGCTCAACTTCATCCGGTCGCTGGTGGATGGCGGCTTCGCCGACCTGCATCACCCCGAGTACTGGGATCTGGGATTCGTGCAGCACAGCCCGCTGCGCGACGAGTACCAGCGCATCACGCGCGAGATCGGGCAGAGCCTCCGGTTCATGGAGACCCTCGCGGGCGCGCCGGTGCACGAGATGCGCCGCGTGGACTTCTTCGCCAGCCATGAGGGACTGGTCCTGCCCTACGAGGAGGCGCAGACGCGTCAGGTGCCCCACAAGGCGGGCTGGTGGGACCTCTCCACCCATCTGCCCTGGATCGGCTACCGCACCGCGGTGCCGGGCGAGGCTCACATGGAGTTCTTCCGGGGCATCCGCAACCCCGTGGGCGTGAAGGTGGGGCCCGACACCTCGCCCGAGACGCTGCTGCAGGTGCTCTCCATCCTCAATCCGGACAACGAGCCGGGCAAGATCGTGCTCATCCACCGCTTCGGAGCGCATCGCATCGCCAGGGGCCTGCCGCCGCTGGTGCAGGCCGTGGCCGCGAAGGGCCGCCGGGCGCTCTGGACCTGCGATCCCATGCACGGCAACACCGACCTGGTCCGGATCGCCGCGGGTCCGCACGCCGGCTCGCAGGTGAAGACGCGGAAGTTCGACCACATCCTGGCCGAGGTGGAGCAGGCCTTCGAGATCCATCGGGCCGCCGGCTCGCGCCTCGGCGGCGTGCACTTCGAACTGACGGGCGAGGACGTCACGGAGTGCACCGGCGGTGCCCGAGGCCTCTCCGACGAGGGGCTCATGGCCGCCTACCGCAGTCGCGTGGACCCGCGACTCAACTACGAGCAGGCGCTGGAGATGGCCATGCGCGTGGCCCGGCGGCTGGGCGACTGAGTTCGGCGACGAGCCGGGCTGGGCCGGATGCGGATACATTCCGCCACCCCCATGGCGCGGCAGCAACGCAGCGTGGTCATCACCGGCATCGGTCCCATCGCGGCCCCCGGACTGGGCATCGACCCGATCTGGTCGGCGCTCTGCGAGGGCCGCTCAGGCGTGGGGCCGTGCTCCATCTTCGATGCCTCCGGTTTCAGCTGCCCGTTCGTGGCCCAGCTGCCGCCGGATCGCTTCGACGTGAAGCAGGTGGTGCCCAAGAGCTACCGCAAGGCCACCAAGGTCATGAGCCGGGACATCGAGCTGGCCGTGGGTGCCGCCCACGAGGCCGTGCGTGCCGCCGGACTGGTCACGAAGGCGCACGAGCCCGCCGACGGCAGGGTGACCGTCCCCGCGGACCGCATGGGCTGCCACATCGGCGCAGGCCTGATCGCCGCCGAGGAGAACGAGCTCACGGCCGCGCTGGCCACCAGCCGCAAGGCCGACGGCACCTTCGACATCGCCGCGTGGGGCGCCACGGGCATGCAGAACCTCACGCCGCTCTGGATGCTGAAGTACCTGCCCAACATGCTGGCCTGCCACGTGACCATCTGTCACGACTGCCAGGGTCCCAGCAACACCATCACCTGCGGCGAGGCGAGCGCGCTGCTGTCCGTGGGCGAGAGCATGCGAGTCATCGGCCGCGGAGCCGCGGACGCCTGCCTGAGCGGAGGTGCCGAGAGCAAGGTGAACCTGATGGCCATCCTGCGGCAGCAGTTCGCGGGGCGGCTCGCGAAGGCCTCGCTGTCGGACGATCCCACCCGGGTGGTGCGGCCCTTCGCCAAGGATGCCGCGGGCGGCGTGGCCGGCGAGGGCGGGGGCATCCTGGTGCTGGAGGCGGCGGAATCGGCCAAGGCTCGCGGTGCCGCCGTGCTGGCGGAACTGGCGGGTTTCGGGGCCAGCCAGAGCTTCTGCCCGGACACCGTGGGCGCCGATCCCTGCCGCGAGGGCGAGGGCATCTCCGACGCCATGCTCTCGGCGCTCGATGACGCGGGCATGAAGCCCGCCGAGGTCGATGCGGTGGTGCCCTTCGGATGCGGTGCGGCGGCCATGGACGCCGCCGAGGCCGCGGCCATCCGGCGCGTGTTCGGCGACCGGGCCGCGTCGCTGCCGCTGGTCACGCTGGCGCCGCTGATCGGCAATTGTGGAGCGGGCTTCGGTGCGGTCGCCGCCGCCGTGGCGGTCCAGTGCCTGCGAACGGGCATGCTGCCCGCGCGCGTGAACGGCGATGCCAGCCTGGGCGTGGATGCCGCGCCTGCCGCCGCCCGCAAGGCGGAACTCGGGTCGGTGCTCGTCTGCACGCCCAGTCTGGGCGGCCAGAACGCGGCCATCATCCTGCGGAGGGTCCCATGAGCGAGCCGCGCATCGTGGTCACGGGCATCGGCTGGGTCACGGGGCTCGGGCACTCCATCGACGGCGTGTGGAAGCGGCTGCTGAACGCCGAGAGCGGCATGGAGCCCACCACGCGGTTCGATGCCCGCACGTTCCCCACCAGCTTCGCCGCCGAGGTGAAGAAGGACTTCGATTTCCGCGGTTTCGTGAAGGATCCCGCCGTGCACGCCAGCGCCGGCCTGAACAGCCAGTTTGCGCTGGGCGCCTGCTCGCAGGCGTGGAAGCAGAGCGGCCTGGACGTGAAGCCCCCCAAGGATGCCCGCCGCGTGGGCATCTACCTCGGCGCGGGCGAGGGCGTGCTGGACTTCGACAACTACGTCGGCACCATGCTGCACGCGTGGGACGGCGGCGCCGGCAAGGTGGATGGCGTGAAGTGGGCCGCTCGCGGACTGGCGGCCATGCAGCGCCTCAAGGAGATCGAGCAGGAGCCGAACATGCCGCTGGCGCACCTGGCGCGCGAGTTCAACTGCCGCGGTCCGGCCTACAACTGCCTCACCGCGTGCGCCGCCAGCACGCAGGCCATCGGCGAGGCGTTCAGCATCCTCCGGCGCGGTGATGCCGACGTCATGATCGGTGGCGGGGCGCACACCATGATCCATCCGCTCGGCGTGACCGGCTTCAACCGCCTGACCGCGCTGAGCGAGCGGAAGGGTGATCCGACCGAGGCCAGTCGGCCGTTCAGCGTGGACCGCGGCGGCTTCGTCATGGGCGAGGGCAGCGGCATGGTGGTGCTCGAGACGCTCGAGCACGCCACGGCCCGGGGCGCCACACCGTTGGCCGAAGTGACCGGCTACGGCAGCAGCTGCGACGCCTATCGCATCACGGACATCCAGCCCGAGGGCCGCGGCGCCGCCGTGGCCATGCTCGAGGCGCTTCGGCAGGCGGGCATCGATCCGACGAAGCGCGACGCGAAGGGACGCCCGCCCATCCAGTACATCAGCGCCCATGGCACCGGCACGAAGGAGAACGACTCCATCGAGACCAAGGCCGTGAAGCGCGTCTTTGGCGAGATGGCCCGCGAGATTCCCATGAGCTCGATCAAGAGCATGATGGGTCACCTCATCGCGTCGGCCGGCGCCGTGGAGTTCATCACCTGCGTGCTCGCCATCCGCGATGGCATGCTTCCGCCCACGCGGAACCTGAAGAACCCCGATCCCGAACTCGACCTCGACTATGTGCCCAACCAGGCGCGACGCGCCCCGGTCGACACCTGCCTGAGCAACAACTTCGGCTTCGGCGGGCAGAACGACACGCTGGTGGTGACGCGGTTCCACGCATGAGCGACTCCGACTCCCCGGGGCGGCGGCTTCGCACGGGGTTCGCCCGGGCGACGCTGGCGGCCATCTTCACGCTGGCAGCCCTCGCGGGCGTCGGTGGATGGCTCGCGCTTCGGCCGCCCTCCTGGTGGGCTCCCTCCGCACCCGATTCGATCCGCGCCGATCGGGGGGCGGCGTTCGAGCAGGCGCTGGTGTCGGAATTCACACGGGTCCGGCCCGCGGGCAGTGAATGGGCCATCCGGATCCAGGCAAGCGACGTGAATGACTGGCTGGTCGCCCGGCTGCCGCAATGGCTTTCCAGCCGGGATCTTCCGCAGCTGGGACCCGCGCAGGTGTGCCTGCTTCCCGGGGTCATCCGAGTGGGAACGCTTCGAGGTCCGGCCGTGGTGTGGTCCGCCGCCGAGCCCCGGGCGCTTGGCGGGGGGGTGCAGCTGACGGCTCCGGCGTGGGGTGTTGGCCGGCTTCGATTGCCGTGGCCGGGGACCGACGCCATGGAACTGGTGGGCTGGGGGCAGGAGAAGCCCATCCCGCTGCCCGATGGCCGGAAGGTCCGGATCCTGGATCTGGAGGTTCTGGACGGGGAAATCAGGCTCCGGTTGCGGACCGAGCCCGGCTGAATTCGAGGTCCAGGGGGCGGCCCGGCGGTCTGGGGAGGGTTCCGGGAGGCCCAGACCTGGGGCGGGAATCCCCGACAAATCCGGATTCGACCGCAACCCGGACGGGCCGACCCCCGGATTCACACGCGGAACCATTCCATGGTTTCGACATCGAGGAAGGGAAAGAGAGGCCCAAGGTCTGGTGTTGTCGCGCCGTCGTGGCGTGCCACCCGATCGGGGTCATGGTGGATGCACCCGTTGGAGAGAGGAAGAGAAGAGATGCTCACGGAGAAGGCATTGCGGACAGCCACGGTTCTGGGAGTCGCCCTGGGCGCCACGTCGATGGCCATGGGCGGCGTGACGCTGACAAGCGCCTATCGCGAGGTCAAGGCCGTTGGAGCGGCGGGGGCGATCAAGCAGTTCGATTCCTCGAATCTCCTGGACTGGTCCTCGACCGCGCTGTTCTACAAGTCGGGCTCCACGGGCTACTGGAACGGTGCGTCGCAGTACGCCACCTTCGAGCCGGATGGCGCGTCCTCCTTCGGCAAGTCGTTCGTGGCGGAGGGTTCGACCCGTTCCGAGGCCTTCGGCACCTTCAGCCCCACTTCCACCTGGACCGCCACCAGCACCTTCGTGGTGAACTTCACGGTGGCCGCCGGTGATCCGCAGTCCATCGACCTGGTCTTCACCACCATCGAGCGGAACAGCGGCTACGTGATCGCCCACCTGAAGAACCTGGGCACCTCGACCAACCTGTGGACGGTGGCCAGCGACTCCGGCAACGTGGATGACCATCAGGTCCTCAACCTCGCCGCCGGCAACTACCAGATCCGGATCGAGGCGCAGAGCAGCATGGACCCCACCGGCCTGAAGGGCGACACGCTCTACAGCATGGGCGTCGGCTTCACCGCCGTCCCCGGCCCCTCGGCCCTGGCCGCGGTCGCCATCAGCGCCTTCCTGCGGCGTCGCCGCACCTGAGGCAACGAACCGGTCTCGTGGGTCGGGAACCACGGGATCGAAGTGAACCACTCCCCGTTGACGCCCCCGCAGCGAAAGCTCGCGGGGGCGTTTGTTTCATCGCCGCGGTCGTCGGAGGCCGCTAGACTGCCGCCCTCCCGGCACGACGCCGGCCCTTGAGCATGCCCACCATCACCATCAACGGCGTCAAGCACGAGTTCCAGAAGGGCGAGACCATCCTGCAGGTGGCTCTTCGGGCCGAGCAGGAGATCCCGCACTACTGCTGGCACCCCGGCCTGAGCGTGGTGGCCAGCTGCCGCATCTGCCTGGCCGAGGTCTCGACCCCGGATCCCAAGTCGGGCAAGCTGATGCCGGCCACCAAGCTGAGTCCCACCTGCCAGACGCCGGCGGTGGATGGTCAGGTGGTGCACACCGACAGCCCCAAGAGCGTGGCCAACCAGAAGGCCGTGATGGAGTACCTGCTGATCAATCACCCGGTCGACTGCCCGGTGTGCGACCAGGCCGGCGAATGCCATCTGCAGGACTACAGCTACCAGTACGGCCGCGGCGAGAGTCGCTTCAAGGAGGCGAAGAACAAGAAGCCCAAGAAGGACGTGGGTCCGAACGTGCTTCTCTACAGCGACCGCTGCATCATGTGCACGCGGTGCGTCCGCTTCACGCGCGAGGTGACCGGCACCGGCGAGCTGATGGTGCAGGGCCGCGGCAGCACCGAGGAGATCGACGTCTTCCCGGGCCTGGCGCTCGACAACGAGCTCAGCGGCAACGTGGTCGACATCTGCCCGGTGGGCGCCCTGCTGGACAAGGATTTCCTCTTCCAGCAGCGCGTGTGGTTCCTCACCAGGACCGCCAGCATCGACGGCATCACCGCCAGCGGCGACAACATCAGCGTGGAGCACCACGACGGCCGCGTGCATCGGGTCAAGCCCCGCGAGAACGCCGAGGTGAACCGGTGGTGGATCACCGATGAGGTGCGCTACGGCTGGAAGTTCGTGCACCGCGAGGATCGGCTGAAGCTGCCCCAGCTGAAGGCGCGCGAGGCCTTCGATGCCGACCATGCCGCCGAGGCGTGGGAGGCGGGCCTGTCCAAGGCGAACGACCTGATGGCCACGGCCGCGAAGGGTGGCCTCCGCGCGGGCCTGCTGGTGAGCCCCATGCTCAGCTGCGAGGATGCCTTCCTGCTGGCGCAGTGGGTGCTTTCGCACGACCCCAGGGCCGAGCTGGCGGTGGGCCCGGTGCCCGTGCACGGACAGGACAAGACCTTCCCGGGCGGCTTCACCATGCATGCGGAGAAGGCGCCCAACGCCCGCGGCGTGCGCCGCGTGCTCGAGGCGCTTGCCGCCGGACGGCCGGTGCATGACGCCGCGGCGTTCGAGAAGGCCGTGGCCTCGGGTGCCATCGGCACCGCCGTGGTGACCGGCAACTATCCCAGCGACTGGGTCTCCAACGGCCTTGCGGAGGCGCTTCGCAAGGTGCCCTTCATGCTCATCGACACGCTGCCCACGGCGCTGACCGGCATGGCCGAGGTGGTGCTGCCAGGCGCGGCGTGGGTGGAGAAGAGCGGAACCTTCGAGAACGCCAAGGGCCGGCTCCAGGGCTTCGACCGGGCCATCACGCCCGTCGACTTCGCCAAGGCGGAGAGCCAGATCGCCATCGATCTGGCGGCCGACCGCGAGGGTTTCCGCCCCGAGGCGTTCGATGGCACCGCCGTGCGGAAGCGCATGGCCGCGGTGCCGGGCCTCGATCGCTTCACCACGCAGCACCACGCCACCCCGCCCCGGGCGACGGTGGAGAGCGACATGGTGCTGGTGGAGCTGTGATCGGCGGCGGCGAGGCCGTCCCGGGCATCCATCCCCATCGACATCCCGCACGGGAGGTCTGGTCGCAGGCCTGGCCCACCGTCCTGACCATGCTCAGCTACACGCTGATGCAGTTCGTGGACTCGCTCATGGTGTCCAAGCTGGGGGCGCTGGAGGTGGCCGCGCAGGGCAACGGAGGCATCTGGGCCTTCGCGCCCCAGTCCTTCCTGATGGGCTTCATGTCGCTGGTGAACACCTACGTGGCGCAGAACATCGGCGCCGGCCGGCGCGACCAGGTGGCGCGATACGCGTGGGCGGGGCTCTGGCTGGCCGTCGCCGCCTGGCTTTTCGTGATGGTGCCTTGGGCCCTGGCCATGCCGGCGGTCTTCACGGCCATGGGTCATTCGCCCGAATTGGTGCGACTGGAACTGGCCTATGGGCAGGTGCTGGCGGTGGGCGCCCTGGCGGGTCTGGCCGCGAAGGCCATGAGCAACCTCTTCTTCGGCATGCAGCGGCCGCGCCTGATCACCGTGGCGGCGATCCTGGGGAACCTGGTGAACGTGGTCATGAACTACGCCCTGATCTACGGCGAGCAGGGGCTGCCGTCCTGGGGACTGCCTGGCGTGCCCTTCGCGCCGCGGCTGGGCGTCATGGGCGCGGCCATCGCCACGGTGTGCGGCACGGTGGCGGAGGCGGCGCTGCCGATGGGCCTCTTCCTCTTTGGCCGCCTCTCGCGCGAGCTGGGCGTGCGTGCAGCGTGGCGGCCCCGGTGGCGCGAGATCCGGGACCTGCTTCGGCTGGGCTGGCCGGTGAGCATCCAGTTCGGCAACGAGATCATCTGCTGGGCCATCTTCATGACGGTGCTGGTGGGTCACTTCGGTGAACTGCACCTGACGGCGGGCTGGAGCACGCTCCGCTACATGCACCTGTCCTTCATGCCCGCGGTGGGTTTCAGCGTGGCCACCACGGCGCTGGTCGGTCGCTTCATCGGGGCGGGGCAGCCGGACCAGGCCGCCCTTCGGGCGCACTGGGCGCTGGGCATGGCCGTGGCGTACATGACCGCGTGCGGCCTGCTCATGGCGGTGTTCCGAACGTCCCTGGTGGGGGTGTTCGTGGCCGAGGGTGACGCCGCCACGGCGACCCAGGTGATCGAGATCGGCTCGCGGCTGATGATCTGCGCCGCCGTGTTCCAGACCTTCGATGCGGTGGGGATCGTCTACACCGGCGCCCTGCGCGGCGCGGGAGACACGCTGGTGCCTGGGGTGGCCACGATCGTCCTGAGCTGGGGGCTCATCGTGGGCCTCGGGGCGTGGCTGACGTGGCGGCAGCCCGGGCTGGCCAGCGTGGGACCCTGGATCGGGGCCAGCGTCTACATCGTGGTCTACGGCCTCTGGATGGGCCTGCGGTTCGAGCGGGGGGCCTGGCGGCGGATCCGGCTGCTGGAGCCGGCACCGGGATCGCGGTAGACTTCCGGGCTGTCCGTTCCGCTTCCGTCCCCCACAGTCCGTCAGGGAGAACCATGGCCAACGCAGGTCTCGACACCGTCATCGGAGCCGTCCGCAACGATCCCGCCGCCGCCGCGCCGCTCGTCAAGAAGGCCGAGCAGCTCGAGGCCGAGGGTCACTGGGTGCAGGCGCTGGAGACCTGGCGGGAGGCGGCCGGCAAGGATCGCTCCGCCCGCAACCTCTTCCGCGCGGCCAGGCTGATGGACCGACTGGGCCTGGACGACGACGCGCTGCGCACCTACGAGGAGTGCACGCGACTGCCCAGCCCGCCCGTGCAGGTGTTCGTGAACATGGCGGTGCTCCTGGAGGACGCGGGCCAGTTCACCCGCGCCGAGAAGCTCCTGAAGAAGGTGCTGCAGGCCAATCCCAACCATGGCCGCGCGAACCTGTTCCTGAAGGACGTGAAGGCCAGCAAGGACATGCTCTATGACGAGGAGATCGCCCGCGAGGGTGCCCGTCGTGACGCCCTCATGGACACGCCCGTCACCGACTTCGACCTGTCGGTGCGAGCCCGGAACTGCCTGAAGAAGATGGCCATCCGGACGCTGGGCGATCTGCTCCGCATCAGCGAGGCCGAACTTCTGAGCTACAAGAACTTCGGCGAGACCAGCCTGGTGGAGATCAAGAACATGCTCTCCGCCAAGGGCCTGCGCCTGGGCCAGCAGCTGGATCGCGGCCACTACGACCGCATCCGCGAGGAGATGCTGAACAAGCTCAAGGACAGCGTGGGCGAGGAGATCCTCAACAAGAACCTGGCCCAGGAGGAGCTCAGCGTGCGCTCCCGCAAGGCGCTCCAGCTGCTCGGCATCCACACGGTGGGTGACCTCGCGGCCCGCACCGAGGCCGAGCTGATGGGCGTGAAGAACTTCGGCCAGACCAGCCTGGATGAGCTGAAGGCGCTGCTCACCCGGAACGGCCTGACGCTTCGGCAGCTGGACTGAACCCCACGGCCGCACGGCGGCCAAGGAGAGCCGATGGGCGCGGACGGAGGCTGGCGCATCCCGGCATCGGGCGGTCGCTGGCTCGTCGCCGCCGCCAGTCTCGCCGTGGTCGCATGGACCCTGGCCCTGCTGCCTTCGGGTTGCCAGTCGCCATCCGCCTCACGAACGCCGGACCTTCCTCCAGGAGTGCTGCAGGTCCGTCCCGGCGGCAACGCGCCGGCACCGCAGGCCTCTCCGCCCTCGCTGGCGAAGGATGCGCCGCGTCGACCGCCACCGCCAGCCCAGCGACCGACGGTGCCGGCCAGCGAGCCGGTGATCCGTGTGCGCGTGGACACGTTGGGGGCCGGCCCGGTCGAGTTCGCCCACCCGTCCGGTTGGCTGTGGCTGAAGCCGTCCACCGTGGATCAGGGCGTCACGCTCCGATCACCCGTCAGTGTCCAGGCCATGCCCGATGGCTGGCGCGTGGTGCAGGCCAGCGGCCAGCGCGACGCCGAGCGCCTGGAACTGCGTCCTGGCGGACCTCTGGAGATCCACCCGCCCCGGGGCGCCGCGGCTGAACTGCAGTGGCGTGGCGGCGGCTGGCCCGGATTCGCCACGCTGGTGCCGCTGCAGGGTGACGGATCCGCGCAGGTGGACCTGGTGTTCCATGTGCCCATGGAGACCTACCTGCCTGGCGTGCTGGCGAAGGAGCTGTACAAGGAGTGGGCGCCCGAGACGTATCGCGCGCAGGCCGTGGCGGCCCGCAGTTACGCCATGTGCGAGCACGCGTGGTGGCAGGGACGTCGGCACTTCGACGTGGTGGCGGGCCAGGCCAGCCAGGCGTGGGTCGGTGCCACCGCGGATCCCAAGAGCCGAGACGCCGTGGCGGACACGCGGGGCGAGTACCTGGTCTTCGACGGTCGGGTGGTGCCGGCGTACTACAGCAGCTGCTGCGGGGGTGCGGCCGCCTCGGCCACCGACGCGATCCGTGACGGCAGCTGGATGGACATCGCGCCACTCTCCGTCACGGATGACCGCTTCATCCGCGCGAAGAACTGCTGCGAGAAGGCCAGGACCGCTTCGTGGCGGGTCACCCTGCCTGCGGACGAGTTCGCCCGTCGCCTGAACACGTGGTCCCGCGACGAGGGCCGCAAGGACCTGGGAACGCTCAAGTCGGTGCGCAGCATCTCGGTGGCGGAGCGGAATCCCGCGGGCCGGCCCACGATGTACCGCATCGTCGACGCCGGGGGCCGCAAGGCGCTCTGGGGTTCCGAGGACCTTCGGTACGCGATCAACGGAGGCGCCAGCGGCACGCGCGATGCCCTGAAGAGCGGCTACCTGACTCCGCGGGTCGAGCGGGGCAGCGTGGTGCTCGAGGGACGCGGCCACGGCCATGGAGCCGGCATGTGCCAGTACGGGGCCGAGACCATGGCGAAGGCGGGACGCGCTCACGCGGAGATCCTGCGCCGCTACTACCCGGGGGCCACGCTGGAATCGTCGCCCTCGTCATCCGTGGAGGCTCGCTGAGGCCATGTTCACGGGTCTGGTGGAGCGTCTTGGGCGGGTCGCGGCCTGCGAGGACATCCCGGCGGGCCGCCGCATCGTGATCGATGCCGGCGGCTGGCCACCATCGCCGTCGGAGGGCGAGAGCATCAGCGTGAATGGCTGCTGCCTGACGCTGGTCCAGTCGCGCGATGGCCATCTGGTGTTCGAGGCCGTGCCGCAGACGCTGGAGCGCACCACGCTGGGCCAGGTGTCGGCGGGGGATCCGGTGAACATGGAGCGCTCCATGCGCGTCGATGCGCTGCTGGGCGGCCATCTGGTGCAGGGACACGTGGACGCGGTGGGACAGGTGATCTCGGTGGACCGCTCCGGTGGTGGCTGGCGCACGCGGATCACCGCGCCGGCGGAACTGGACGGGCTGCTGGTCGATCGTGGCAGCGTGGCGGTGGACGGCGTCAGCCTGACCGTGGCCGCCTGCGGCACCGGATGGTTCGAGGTCGCGCTCATCCCCGAGACCCTGGCCCGAACCACGCTGGCCGGCCGACGGGCGGGCAGCCGCGTGAACCTTGAGGGTGATGCCCTGGCCAAGCTGGTGGCGGCGCAGGTGCGTCGGCAACTGGCCGGACTCAGCGCACCTGCATCGCCAGCACGGTGATGTCGTCGACATTCGCCGGGTCGCTGCGGCGGTCGATGAGATCGCCCAGCCGCTGCACCACGCGGTGCACGTCGGTCTCGCCCAGCAGGGCTCGCAGCGCCGCCAGATGTCCGGGACCGGTCCCCTCGGCGCCCGGATGAGCCGCCGGGTCCTCGGGCAGAGCCGCCTCCAGGCCATCCGAGTGGAGCACCAGCCGGTCGCCCGGATGAAGATCGATCTCCGTCTCGATCCATCGCTCATCCTCGAACACGCCCAGCACGCCACCGTGCGTGCGAACCAGCTCGATCGATGCGTCGCCGCGCAGGACCACGGGCGGTGGGTGACCCGCGCAGGCCAGTCGCAGACGGAGCGTGCGCACGTCCAGGACCCCGTAGATCGCGGTGGCGAAACGGGTCTCGCGGCCCTGCCGCTGGAGCAGATCGGCGTTCACCCTGGACAGGGCCTCCGCCGGCGGAATGATGCGGTAGTCGTGGCCCCGGATCTCCTTGGTGGGAAGGCTGCGGCTGATCACCATGGTGAGCAACGCGGCTGGAATGCCATGGCCCACCGCGTCGGCGATGAAGAGTCCCAGATGGTGCTCGTCAAGCCGGCGCACGTCGTAGATGTCGCCGCTGACCCAGTGGCACGGCCGCCACAGCGCGGCCAGGGCCACGCGGGGCAGGTCCGGCAGCGTGCGTGGCAGGAACTCCCGCTGCACCTGCGCGGCCAGCTGCAGTTCCTCCTGCAACCGGCCCAGATCGCTCCGCAGGTCGCCGACCAGTCGGCTGGAGCCGACCGCCTGACGGCGAAGGCGCAGGATCTCGGGCTGTCGCGCCAGCATGCCCCGCAGCATGGCGGCCACCGATGACAGGGGCGCATCGATGGGCATCGCGCCCGCGCCCAGGCCCGCGGCCGTGCGCGCGTCGGCCAGCACCAGCTGCGGCAGGGCCATGCGATCCGCGTGGTCGAGCGCCTCGGTCAGGCCATGCGAGTCCTCCGGGGACTGGAGCAGCACGATCAGCGCATCGAGCGATCCCGTCTCCATGCGGGCGGCATCCGCCAGACTCACGCCGGTGACGCGGGCCCCGGGACCCAGTTCCGCCTGGAGCCGGCCGGCCATGGATCCCGCCTCGCCGCGTCGCGACGCCGATGCCGCCACGGCCAGGCGCCACGTGGACCGCGGCTCACTCGACGGCGCGTCTTCCAGCATGCGCGGCGAGTGTATCGGTGGCGACCCCGGACCCGTGCAGCCAGGCGAGCGTTTCCGCATCCGCTTGAGGCGACGCGCCCTGGCCGATGCGATCACGAATGCCCTCGATCGATGCGTGGGCCAGCAGCGCCTCGGTCGACAGGGGCTCGAGCGGCGAGAGGCCCAGCCACCAGGCCGCCAGTCCCCGCACCCGATCCGCCGAGACCCCGGATCGCCGCAGCGCATCGAGTCCCTCGGCTCCATCGCGCTTGGCCAGCCGTCGACCCTGGGCGTCCCGCACCAGCGGCAGGTGCCACCATCGCGGCGGCGTGCGGCCCATGCGCCGGAGCAGCAGCGTCTGCAGCGCCGCGCTCTCGAGCAGGTCCTCGCCGCGGACCACGTCGGTCACGCCCAGCTCGGCATCATCCACGGCGCACGCCAGCTGGTAGCTGGGAACGCCTGCCTTGGTCCACACCAGGAAGTCGCCGTGCTGCGCGCCCGGATCGAACGCACGGGGCCCCAGCAACTCGTCGTGCACCGCCACCTGGCCCTGGTCCACGCGGAGCCTGTGGTTGATCGCCGGGTCCGTGAAGGCCCAGTCCGGTCCTGGCGGGGGACGCAGCGAGGCTGGAAACACCACGTGGCCGTCGTCCTCGTGCGGGGCGCCCACCGCGGCGGCGGCCTCGCGGACCTCCTGGCGGCTCTGCGGGCTGGCGAAGATCACGCCGGTCTCCGCCAGGCGCTCCACCGCGGCCCGATGGCGTGCCAGCCGCTCGGACTGCCGGATCGGCTCGCCGTCCCATTCCAGTCCCAGCCATCGCAGCGTTTCCAGCGTGTCATGGCCCGAGGACCGCACGCGCGGCGCGTCCAGATCGTCCAGTCGCAGCAGGATCCGCCAGCCCTGGCGTCGCGCCAGCACCCACGCGGCCAGGAAGGCGAAGGCGTGCCCCAGATGGAGCGGCCCGGTGGGGCTGGGGGCCAGTCGGGTGGTGCCTGCGGTGGCCGACATGCCTTCAGGGTAGATTGGGAGGGCCATGAAGGCCTTGTCACCCCGCCAGGTGTCCAACCGCCTGGCCAAGCTGGACCAGTGGTCCGAGTGTGGCGGGAACATCCAGCGGACCTACGCGTTCGCGGACTTCCTGGCGAGCATGCGCTTCATCAACGAGGTCGCCGCCTCGGCCGAGCGGGTGCAGCACCATCCCGACATCCTGGTCCGCTGGAACAAGGTCACGCTGACGCTCAGCACCCACGATGCCGGCGGCATCACGGAGAAGGACTTCGCCTTCGCCGCGGATGCCGATCGCCTGGCCGCGGCGCACGCGCCGCCGCCCGAGGCGCCGCCCGCGCCCATCGCCTGATTCGTTCAGTTCCGCAGGGCCTTGCGCACCAGCGCGGCACGGGCAAGGCGTCCCTTGTCCTCGTCGGCCGCCGCGGGGTCGAGCCGCGCCAGATGGGCCGGCTGCACCTGCAGCATGAGCCGCTGCACCATGTCCAGCCCCAGATCCGGAAGCATGGCCATGCAGATGCCCAGACGGACGTTGGCCAGCAGCTTCGTGGCCTCCTCCGCACCCAGGAGCCGCGCCGCACGCAGCGTGGCGATGGCGCGATGCACCTTGTCCTCCAGCAGCGGCCGGTTGCTCTCCAGCAGCAGCCGACGGGCGGATCGCTCGTAGTCCACCAGCTGGGGCACCGTCTCCTCGGCGAACCGATGGAGCAGGTCATCCTCGCTGGAGCCCAGCGTGACCTGGTTGCTGACCTGGTAGAGGTTGCCCACGGCCTCGCTTCCCTCGCCGTAGAAGCCCCGGACCGCCAGGTGCATGTCCTTGGCCGCCCGCTTCACCCGCTCCATCTCGCCCGTGTACCGAAGTCCGGGCAGGTGCAGCATGACGCCCACGCGAAGGCCGCAGCCGACGTTCGTGGGACATGCGGTCAGGTAGCCCCAGCGCGAGGAGAAGGCGAAGTCCACGCGACCCTCCACGGCGTCGTCGAAGGCGTGGGCGCGGTCGAACGCCTCGCGCAGCCGAAGGCCCGGCAGGATGGTCTGGATCCGAAGGTGGTCCTCCTCGTTCACCATGACGCTGAGCGATTCACCCGGGTCGATGCCGACGGTGCGCGGGACCGGACTCTCGGCGAAGTGCCGGGAGACCAGATGCCGCTCCACCAGGAGTTGCCGTTCCTCGGGCGAGGTCTGCGCCATGTTCACCCACGCCAGTCCCTCGCCCTGCGAGGCGCGGGTGACCAGCTGCATGACCTCGTGACGCTGCGCGTCGCTGGCCCGGCCCACGAAGGGGAAGCCCGCCAGGTTCCGGGCCAGCCGGATCCGCGAACGGACCACCACGTCCGACTGGGGTCCGCAGGCCTCGCTCTCGATCGGATCCCCCGTCATGCCGTGCCGCCGCCCAGGTTCTGGAGTTGGTCCCGAAGCCGAGCCGCGCGCTCGTACTGCTCGGCCGCCACCGCGGCATCGAGTTCCTGCAGCAGCCTCGTCCGCATGGCGGCGCGATCGGCCATGCCCTCCATTCGGGGAGGGACGCGGCCGACGTGGTGCACGGCACCGCCCTGGGCACGCTCGATCACGGCGCCAAGCTGGGGCATGAACGCCTCGTAGCAGCCCGGGCAGCCCAGCACGCCGGACTGGCGGAATTCCGCGAAGGCGAGGCCGCACCCCGGACAGCGGACGGGGCCCACCGGCTCGCGGCGCGCGGCGGCCGCGATGGCGGGAACCTGGCCGGCGAACTGGGCCAGCAGCTGCGTCACCGGTGCCGCGGGCACCTGGTAGCCGCGCTGCGCCGCATGCTCGGCGCAGAGATGGACCTCCTGGGTCGCGTTGTTGCGGATGACCACCTCATGCACCACCGCAGGCTTGTCGCAGTGATCGCACTTCATCGAGGGGCCATTCTAGGCCCGGTCGCTGCGGCGGTCAGGCGGGCCTCAGGCGCCGGCGGCACGGTGGATGGCCGAGAGGCGGGCCAGCAGGGCCGGCACCTGGTCCAGCGGCAGCATGGTGCTGGCGTCGCTCGAGGCGCGGGCCGGTTCGGGGTGGCACTCCAGGAACACCGCGTGCACGCCCGCGGCCACCGCGGCGCGCGCAAGCAGGGGGGCCCGCTCGGGCCGCCCTCCGGTGCGCTCCCCCTCGGCACCGGGCAGCTGCGTGCTGTGGGTGATGTCGAAGCACACCGGACTGCCCTGATCCAGCAGATCGCCGATGCCGATGAAGTCGTTCACCAGCCGGTGGTAGCCGAAGGTGGTGCCGCGCTCGGTGACCATGACGTTCGGGCAGCCGCCCGTGCGAAGCTTCTCGACCACGTTGCGCATCTCGGCGGGGCTCATGAACTGGCCCTTCTTCACGTTCACGGGCCGGCCCGTCCGCGCCGCGGCCAGCAGCAGGTCCGTCTGTCGGCACAGGAAGGCGGGGATCTGCAGCATGTCCAGCGCGCCGGCCGCCGCCTCGCACTGCTCGGGAGCATGCACGTCGCTGGTCACGGGCACGCCAAGTTCACGGCCGATCGACTGAAGCTCCGCCAGGCCCTCCTGGACCCCGGGGCCGCGCCGGCTGCGACCGCTGGAACGGTTCGCCTTGTCGAAACTGGCCTTGAACATGAACGCCAGTCCGGCCGAGGCCGCCGCGTCGCGGACCGTCCGGCCGATGCGGAGGTTGGTGGCCGCGTCCTCCAGCACGCATGGACCGGCGATGACCAGCAGGGGCTGGCCGGGCCGGGCGAAGAATCGGCTCAGGATGTCTGTCGGAGGGCTCATGGACGGGGGGGATTCCCCATAAATGGTCGGGAAACGGCTTGGCAGCCGATGCCTGGATCGCACATTAGCACCAAACCGCCCCGGCTGTCGGCGGGGTGGTGAGGAGGGAGGCACCGTGAGCGAGCCACAAGGACCGGGCCCCGAGGGATTCGCGGCCCACGTCGAGAGGATCTTCAAGGCCCGTTGGCCCGACCGCAGCGTCGAGGTCGCCGGTCCCATGGACCTGGTCGTGCAGGGGCGTCATCTGGGACTGGAGAACCTCTGGCGGATCGTCTCCCGGGAGCCCGATCGGCAGGAGGAGATCATCGCCCACTACTTCGAGAAGCTTCTCGAGGGCGACGAGGTGGGCAACACCCACATGCCGTTCCGCGTGGTGAAGCCGCGCATCATGCCGCGCATCCAGCCGATCGGCATCTTCGAGCACCTGGACCGCGAGCAGGTGGCCCACGTTCCGTTCGTGAACGACACCGTCATCGTCTTCGTGATGGACCTGCCCGAGGTCACCGTGAGCGTGACCGTGGAGCAGATGGTCCGCTGGGGGGTGCAGGCCGAGGATCTGGAGCAGATCAGCCGGGAGAACCTGTCGCGCTACCGCCCGGACCTGCAGGTGCGGGTCGTCGAGAGCGAGACGGGCGGTCGGGCGGCCATCCTGTCCGTGCTGGACGGGTACGACGCGGCCCGGCTCCTGCTGGACACGCTGCACAGCACGCTGGCCCCGCAGCTCAAGGGCGACTTCTTCGTGGCCACGCCGGCCCGCGACATGTTCGTGGCCATCAGCCGGGATCCCGAGGACTTCGTGGACAAGGTGCAGCGACGGGTGGTGCGCGACTTCAATCGCCTGCCCTACCCGATCACGGACGCGCTCTTCATCGTGACGCGCGACGGCGTGGCCGGCACGCGCGAGGCGGCCTGACCGCGGCCGCCGGGCTGCGTAGCATCGCGGCCCGTGGTCCTGCTGATCGACAACTACGACTCGTTCACCTGGAACCTGGTGCACCGCATGCAGGAGGTGCGCGCCGGCCTTCGGGTGGAGGTGGTGCGCAACGACGCCATCGACGAGGCCGGTGCCGAGGCCATGAAGCCGACGCATCTGGTGATCTCGCCGGGGCCCTGCACGCCGAAGGAGGCCGGGGTCAGTGCGCGGATGATCGCGCACTTCCGTGGGCGGATCCCCGTGCTGGGCGTGTGCCTGGGCCACCAGACCATCGGCGACGGGCACGGCATGACCGTCCACCGCGCCGCCGCGCCCATGCATGGCAAGACGAGCCAGGTGCACCACGACGGCAGGGGCCTCTACGCGGGGCTTCCGAATCCCTTCACGGCCATGCGGTACCACTCGCTGGTGGTGGATCCGGCCACGGTGGGCCAGGCGTTCGAGGTGAGCGCGCGCACCGAGGATGGCGTGGTGATGGGCCTCCGCTGGAAGGCCCCGCCCGGCGCGAAGCCGCTCGAGGGGGTGCAGTTCCACCCCGAGAGCTTCATGACCGACGCGGGACCGGCGCTGCTGGCGAACTTCCTGGCGATGGGGTGAGCCGCCCGCTCAGGGCATGCGCTTCATGGTGAACACGAGCGGTGCGCCGGGGGCCTTCGCGGGGTCCTTGGGCGGATTCGGCGTGACCGTGAGCACCAGCGTGTCGGGGTCGGTGAGCTGGTAGCGGATGCTGGCCATGTCCTGGGCGTTGGCCTTCAGCGGAGGGTCGACCGGCACGAAGGTGACGGACGTGCCCTCGACCTTGTCCAGGCGCAGCCGCATGAGGTCGGTGCGCTTGGGATCCGGCTCGAAGTCGCCATGCACGTGGATCTGGCGAAGGATCACCATGTCGCTCTCGGCCATGATCTGCGTGAGCTCGTAGAAGGGCGTGACGCCGTTGCCGAGCGTCCGTCGGAAGGTGCCCACCATGGTGTTGCCCCGGGGCGCCATCCAGTGCTCCTCGATCACCGCGCCGTTGGGCTGCTGCTGGGTCCAGCGGCCCTCCATGAAGGCGAACTGCTTCATGGTCTGGGCGAGTTCGGACATGGGCTTCCCCGCCTTCGCCGCCGCGGGCGCCTCCTTGCCGGCGGGTGCCGCCTGCTGGGCGGCTGCCGCCACGATGAGCGAGATCGACAGGGTGGCGAGCGCGGTGGTGGCGCGGAGCGTGGAGTTCTTCATGGGTCCACGATGCTAGCGGCCCGGGGGGTGACCTCGGTAGCATTCCGTTCCCATGCAGACCCTTGATGCCGACCTGGTTCGCGGTGTCCTCGAGAGCGCCAACGGGAGCGAGATCACCGTCTCGCTGCCGGGCTCCGACTACCGCCTGCGCTTCGCGCAGGGCGGCCCCACCGCGGTGCACCCAGGCAAGCGCATCCGCGGTCGCGTGCAGGTGAAGGCGCTGCACATGCACCGGGCCGGGGCCGGTGGCGCCTTCATCGAGCCCATGGTGGGTCAGCCCCGGATCGTGCAGGGTGTGGTGCGTGGCGTGGATCCCGCCACCAACCGGATGCTCGTCGAGGTGGTGGTGCCCATGTGGGTCGAGCCGTTCGACGGACAGCGGGCCACCGACTTCGTGGCCGGCGACATGGTGAACTTCTACGTGCAGTCGGGAGCCCGCTTCACGCCGATGGCGTGAGGCGGATCACTCCGGCGCCGAGATCACGCGCTTCTTCTTCTGGTCCGGGGTGAAGACCGAGACCTCCGGGCGGGGCTCGGAACTGAGCACCACCACGGGCTGGTTGTCGGCGTTCTGCACGGTGACCAGGCCCGCGGCGCCATCGACGGCGGTGCCCGCTCGGACCACCGCGCGTCCCTTCAGGTTGAACAGGTTCAGCACGCCGCCCGTGGCCGAGCCACCCAGGCCGGCCAGGCGGTTGCTTCCCGAGTAGATCTGCACGGTGCCGCTCTCCTCCTTGCCCTGGTCCAGCAGCACGGCCATCTGTCCCGAGGCGGTGCTCACGCTGCACTGCCCGCCGGCGTTGTCGCGCACGGTCATGGAGCCCACGGCCTTGCCGTCGGTGTTGCGAGCCTCCACGAAGCCGCCCTTCTCCACGTTGCCCATCATCAGGCCGCCCTGGCCCGAGGTGTTCCGCGCCATGACCTCGCCGCCATGGTCGCCCACGCCCGCCTCGACCATGGTGCTGCCCTTGGCGTCGGCCAGGCGCAGCATGCCCGCGCGGGACTCGTCGCCGCCCAGGTAGACCACCTCGCGGTCCTTCTCGCCCAGGATGCTCAGGGCCGCGCCCTTGGGAGTGACGCCGAAGAGGAGCACCGCCTGGTCCTCGGCGCGGGCCAGCAGGGCATCGGACCGATCCTTGTTCACCCTGAACCGGGCCGCCGCCTGCTCGCTGCCTGCGCGGCTCATGGCCAGGTCGCTGCCATCGGCGGTGGCCTCGAGGTAGGCGGCCAGTTCGCCGTTGCCGCGGGAAACCTCCATGCGTCTAGAGCCCCGCCACGGGTTGGCCCGCGGTGTTCCACATGTTCAGGTCGCCGCCGGATTCCGCCGCACCCATGCGGATCACGTTGGCGCCGCCGGCGGCCCAGAGGTCCATCTGGCCACCGAACTCGTTCGAGGTCAGCAGCGCGGTGACCTTGCCATCCGCGTCCACGATCTCCAGGCGCGAGGCTCGCACCGTCTCGGCCTCGGGCCGAGCGACCAGGCCCGCCAGCACCGAGGCGGCGCCGAGCGAGAGCAGGGTCAGCGAGGCCAGTCGCCAGCGGGCACGGCTGCGCTGAAGGGAGGCGAGCTGGGATTCGATGCGGTCAAGTCGCTGCGACGCGTTGGACATGCGGGGTCTCCTGAGAGTGGTCCGTAGGATAGGAAAGAGGTCCGGTTCCGTCGCGCCGCGTCGGCGCAGGTTCCGGTGCCGAGAGGATCCCCCATGGCCGGACGCATCGGATCGCGAGCAGCCAGCGTTGGAATCGCCCTGGTGGGCACCGGCTTCATGGGCCGCGCCCACGCGAACGCGTGGAGGCAGGCGCCGTGCTTCTTCGACCTGGCTCGTCGCCCCCAGCTGGCGGTGGTGGCGGGACGACGGGGTCCGGTCACCCGGGCCTTCGCGCAGCGATGGCAGGTGGCTCGTTCCCTGACCGACTGGACCGCCGCGGTGCGTGACCCCGCGGTGCACCTGGTCGACGTGCTCACGCCCAATCACCTGCATGCGCCGGTGGCCGTGGCGGCCCTGCGCGCCGGCAAGCATGTGGCCTGCGAGAAGCCGCTGGCTGGCACGCTCGACGATGCCCGGGTGATGCGCGATGCCGCCGGCAAGGCGAAGGGCCGCACCTTCGTGTGGTTCAACTACCGGCGTTGCCCGGCGGTGGGGCTGATGCGCCAGCTGGTGCACGAGGGCCGGCTGGGCGAGATCCGCCAGGTCCGGGCCCGCTACCTGCAGGACTGGGGCGGGGCGGCCACCCCCATGGCCTGGCGCTTCGACGCGAAGCTGGCGGGCAGCGGGGCCCATGGCGACCTGAACGCGCATCTGGTGGATCTGGTGCGTTTCACCACGGGCCTCGAGATCGACGAGGTGTGCGGCGCGATCGAGGCCACCTTCGTGGGCCGTCGGCGTTCCGCACGCGGCCGCCAGGCCAGCACGGTGGATGACGCCATGCTCTTCCTGGCGCGGCTGGCCAATGGCGCCACCGCCAGCTTCGAGGCGTCGCGCGTGGCCACGGGCAACCAGAACGCCAACGGCGTGGAACTCAACGGCACGAAGGGCAGCGTGCGATTCGACTTCGAGCGCATGAACGAGCTCGAGTGGTGGGACCACACGCTGCCGGCGCGCCTGCGGGGCTGGAGTCGCATCATGTGCACCGACGCGTCCCATCCGTGGGTGGGCGCGTACTGGCCCGCGGCGCACCTGATCGGCTACGAGCACGGCTTCATCAGCATGGCGGCGGACATCGTGCGCGTGATCACCGGCCAGAAGCCGCTGCTGCCACTGCCGGACTTCCAGGACGCCTTCCGCACGCAGTGCGTGCTCGAGGCGGCGACTCGCAGCGCCCGCACCGGCGGCTGGGTGCGTCCGGATTCGCTGGCGTAGCGGGAAAACCGCCCCTGAGCCCTATACTCGCCGACCCGCCATGAGCCTTCTCACCAGCGAAGCGGACGTCGGTTCCACGGATCGCATCCGGCAGGCGAAGGACGCTGCGCTGCGGGCCTTGGGCAGCCTGCAGCGGAAGGATGGCCACTGGTGCGCCGAGCTGGAAGGCGACAGCATCCTGCAGAGCGAGTACCTGCTCATGAAGTGGATCCTGCGGCAGGAGCGCGAGCCGCTGGTCGATGGGCGCTCGGCCGAAACGCTGGATCGCGTGGTGGCCCAGCTGCGCGGCCAGCAGCGTGCCGACGGCGGCTGGGGGCAGTACCCCGGCAGCGGCGTGGACCTGAGCGCCACGGTGAAGGGCTACTTCTGCCTGAAGCTGGCGGGGGACTCGCCCGATGCGCCGCACATGGCCCGCGCGCGGCAGGTGATCCGCAGCATGGGTGGTGCCGAGCGCTGCAACAGCTTCACCAACTTCTACCTGGCTTGCCTGGGGCAGATCAGCTGGAACGCGGTGCCCGCCATTCCGCCCGAGATGGTGTGGATGCCCAGGTGGTTCTACTTTCACCTGGACAAGATGAGCGCGTGGAGCCGCACCATGCTGCTGCCGCTCGCCATCGTGACCGTGCTGCGGCCCACGCGGCGGCTGGCGGCGGGGCAGGGCATCGACGAGCTCTTCGTGGACGCGAAGGCGCGACACCGGCTGAAGATGCGGCCGGATGTGCCCGCGTTCTGGCGGGGTTTCTTCGGCACGGTGGACTGGCTGCTGAAGCGCGTGCATGACGTGTTCGGCACGCGGTGGCGCCGCCGGGCGATCGAGCGGGCCTTCCAGTGGAGCGCCACGCGCATGGGGCAGGATCTGCCCGCTCCCACCAGCGGACTTGGGGCCATCTTCCCGCCCATGGTCTACATTCAGGTGGTCATGCAGGCTCTGGGCATGCCGCGCCGCGATCCCATGGTGCAGCGAGCCGAACGCGAGTTGGACGAGTTCATGATCGAGCAGGATGGCCGCATTCGCCTGCAACCGTGCTTCAGTCCGGTGTGGGACACGGGCATCGCCCTGTACGCGCTGGCCGACTGCGGGCTCGATGTCTCCAACCCCATGGCCGAGGCCGCGGGTGACTGGCTGCGATCGAGGGAAGTGCGTCACCGCGGCGACTGGACGGCCAACGTGGCGCCCGGCACCGAGCCCGGTGGCTGGTTCTTCGAGTACGCCAATGCGTGGTACCCGGATGTGGATGACACCGTCATGGTGGCCATGGCGCTGCGTCGCATCGGAGGGCCCGGCAACGTGGCGGCGGCCGAGCGTGGCGTGCGATGGACGCTGGCCATGCAGAACGACGATGGCGGCTGGGCCGCCTTCGACCGGACGAAGCACCGCCAGGTGTACGAGTACGTGCCCTTCGCCGACCACAACGCCATCCAGGACCCCAGCTGCCCGGACATCACGGGCCGCGTGCTGGAATGCCTGAGCTGGCACGGCCTGCGCATCGATCACCCG